>CAYZXF010000105.1:0-6335 GCA_964482355.1 uncultured Anaerolineaceae bacterium
GGGAGATGCCCGGTTGCGATCAGGTACAGCAACACACCAAGCGAATACTGGTCCGAGCGCGCATCCAGCTTTTTGCCCTGAGCCTGCTCGGGAGATACGAATGCCGGCGTCCCCATCAGCATCGAGCCAGTCAGCCTCCCCGAACCCTCAACGTGGCGCGCCAGACCGAAGTCCATGAGCACCGCTTCGCCCGATTTCTTGATCATGATGTTGGCGGGCTTGATGTCGCGGTGAATAATTTTCTTCTGGTGCGCAAAATCTAGCGCATCGCAAATTTGTCCAACGAATTCGTTGGCTTCGCGCTCGGTAAGTCCCTTTCGAACCAAACGATCTGAAAGCGTCTCCCCATCGATAAAAGGCATCACAATATATACAAAGCCATCTGTCTCTCCATATGCGATGACAGGGACGATATTGGGGTGGCGAAGCTTCTGTTTGACGAATTCGGCTTCGCGACGGAAGCGTTTGACAAAGCGCTTTTCCCCCGTAATGGTTGGGGAAAGCACTTTCATGGCCACGTCTTCTCCGCTGCGCGTGTCGTGCGCCTTGTAGACCGTTGCCATTCCACCCTGGCCGATTTGTTCGTCCAGCCGATAGTGGTCAAGCATTTTCCCGACGAGTCCTGCCATACGTTATCCTTGCGGCTTACAGCCTATTAAAATTACCATCGATAAGGGTGCTTGGAAGGGGGAAAGTAGTTAGGGGTTCCTTCCCGAGCAAATCGCCCCAGATTCTGATTTATGTCGCAAGCTTGACGATTCAATTCCTTGTACTTTACGATACTGCAATACGCATGTGGCCGCTTGCGCGGACACACTCGCTGGCCGTGTATTTTGCCAGCAAACCCTTCGAATAACGCACTGTCAAAAGGAGGAGGTGCAGAAAGATCATTTTAATTTGCTTTTCCGTGAAACGTACAAATCCTTAGGAGGAGATACTCTAATGAAACGTAGGACTATATTTGGGTTCGCCGGCTTGATTGTGCTCGCCCTTGCTCTTGGCGCGTGTACGACTTCTGGTGAACAAGTTGAAGTAACTCGTATCGTCGAAGTTACGGTCGAAGTCCCAACCGAGGGCGAGACCGTGACCGAGACCGTCATCGAGCAGGTCCAGGCCCCTGGTTACGGCGAAATCCTGGCCAGAGTGCAGGATCGTGGCCGATTAATATGTGCTGGCCGAACCGATTTGCTGGGCTTTGGCTACCTGGGTGATGACGGACGCAACCTCGGCATCGACATCGACCTGTGCCGCGCAGTCGCGGCCGCAGTGCTCGGTGATGCGGAGGCAGTCGAGATTGTCCCCATATCCGCTGCAGAGCGTGGACCCACAATCCAAAGTGGCGAGGTCGATCTCCTGACCCGGAACGTTACCTGGACCACTTCGCGCGACGCTCAGTGGGGCAACTTCACCACTGTGATGTTCTACGATGGCCAGGGCTTTATGGTCCCGACGGCCCTTGGTGTCACTGAGCTCTCTCAGCTGGATGGCGCAACCGTTTGTGTGACTACAGGAACGACGACGGAGCTAAACCTGGCATCCGCCTTCCGACAGCTCGGTATGGCCTTGGAAGTGGTTTCGTTCGAAGACACCGCTTCGGTCTACAATGCCTATGAAGAGGGTCGCTGCGACGCCACCACCAGCGACAAGTCCCAGCTGCTGGCTGTACGAGAAGGTTTTGCTGACCCGAGCGCCCACGATATCCTGGCCATCACGATCTCTAAAGAACCGCTGACCCCCGTCGTTCCTCACGGCGATGACCAGTGGCTAGACCTGGTGAAGACCGTGATGTGGGGCCTGATCAATGCCGAGTGGCTGGATGTGACTCAAGCCAACGTCGGCGATATGACCAGCTCAGAGAACCTGAATGTGCTCAAGATGCTGGGTGTGGAGGGTGAATTCGGCCAGGCTGAACTCGGCCTGTCTGCCACCTTCATGCAGGATGTACTCGCTGCGGTCGGTAACTACGGCGAGGTCTACGATCGCTATCTCGGACCCAATGGACTTGCTTTCACATTGCCGAGAGGGCCAAACGCGCACTGGACCGATGGCGGACTGATTTACGCGCCGCCGATGAAGTAGCACTTTGATCGAACGCACAGCGGGGTGTAGCCGAGCTGGCTGCACCCCGCTGTCGTCTCCCAAATGACGCTAAAAGAAGGATCTCGACGCCTGTTTGGCTTCTCGGGCGATGTGCCGCTCTGGCGCGATGAGCGCGCAATACGCGCGGTGGCCCAGCTGATTTCAGCGGCGCTCATGATCGGAGCAGTCATTTGGCTCGTTACCAACTTCATACAGGCTGCCGAGCTGCGCGGCTTACCTTTGGGCTACGACTTTCTATCGCAGGAGTCTGGCTTCCCGATTGGCGAGTCGGTCATAGAGTACGACCCTTCCCGCCCCTTTCTTTACGCGTTTCTGGTGGGCCTGCTCAACACTCTCAAAGTTTCCATACTCGGAATCATATTGGCAACCATCCTCGGCACCGGAATCGGCCTGGCTCGCATGTCGTCCAACTGGCTACTGAGTCGCCTTTCGCTAGCCTACATAGAATTCTTCCGGAACACACCATTGCTCGTGCTCCTGTTCATCTGGTATTTTGCGGTATTCAATCGGTTTCCGCGAGTACGTGACAGTTTCGCTCTACCAGGCCCGATTTACCTCAATCAGCGCGGCCTTTTCGTGCCCTGGCCGAAGTTCACAACCGAAGGCCTGCTTTTCCTGGCCGCCATTCTCCTGGGAATCGCCACGGCCACCGTGGCCTGGATTTGGCTCCGGCGTGTTCGTGAGCGCACCGGGCGGGAAACCTATTTCTGGCCGGTATCGATATTTCTGCTTTTGGTCTTCCCAGCGCTAGCCTGGATTTCTCAAGGCGGCCAAACCATCACCTGGGATATTCCCGTTCTTGAAGGCTTCAATTTCCAGGGCGGTACAACTCTCACGCCCGAATTTGCCGCCCTTCTAGTTGGACTAGTCACTTACACAGCAGCTTTTATCGCGGAGGTCGTTCGATCCGGAGTTCAAGCGGTGGATCGTGGGCAAAAGGAGGCCGCGCGAGCTATCGGGTTGAGCGGCACCCAGGTACTTTCTCTGGTGATCATTCCGCAAGCTTTGCGAGTCATGATCCCACCCATGATCAGCCAGTTTTTGAACCTGACCAAGAATTCGAGCCTTGCACTCGCCATCGGCTACCCCGATGTGTTTGCGGTTGGGCGCATCATGATCAATCAAGCGGGGCGGGCGGTGCCAGTTTTCTCGATGATCATGTTGACCTACCTCACAATAAGCCTGTTCGTGTCATTCGTCCTGAACTGGTACAACCGAAGAATTCAGTACGAAACCTGATGGGCACAACGACAATTGATAAGCCGATCGCACCTCCCCGGCGGCCAGGAGCCGTCGAGTGGCTGCGTAAGAATCTCTTCAACACCTGGTACAACGCGATTCTGACAGTCGTCACAGTCGTTGTGCTGTATTTTGTTGGACGAGCTGCCCTGGAGTGGGTATTTATCAACGCCGATTGGCGACCCATTTTTCGCGCACCCCTTCTTTACCTGGTCGGCTCGTACCCTAGAACGGAGATTTGGCGAGTAAGTGCCAGCTTGTGGATTGTCTCGTTACTCTTCGGCTTGAGCTGGGGGGTTTGGCACGGTCTGTTTCGGTCGTTTGCTTTGGCACTAGCCGTGGTCTTGAGCTTCGGCGTATTTCTGCCACCTCCCGATGTAGCACCCGCGCTGCTCTTCCGATTGTCCTGGCTCGTCAATCCGTTGCTGATCTTTTTCGGCTTCTTTATTGCTACCCGATTCAAGCTCACGGGCCGGCATGTGTTGATCGGTTGGCTACTCTCCTTTATTCTCACGCCCCTGTTGCTGCGCGGCTTTGAAGGGAGCTCACTATTGCCCAGCGTCGAGACTTCGCTATGGGGCGGGTTGCTCGTGACGCTGGTTCTTGCCATTGGCGGCCTTCTACTTGCATTCCCAATTGGAATCCTGCTCGCCCTGGGGCGCAGGTCGACTCTACCGGTGCTCCACTACTCCAGCGTGATCGTGATTGAGGCGGTGCGCGGTGTTCCACTTATCACGATCCTTTTTATGACCTCCATCATCGTTGCCCTATTCCTTCCGCCCGAGCTCAGGATCGACCGCTTGGTGCGCGCCATGTTTGGAATGACGATTTTCGCCGCGGCCTACATGGCTGAAAACGTCCGTGGCGGATTGCAGGCCATCCCTCCAGGACAAGTTGACGCGGCGCATTCAATCGGGCTGAGCGGATTCCAAACCACATTCCTCATTGAGCTGCCGCAGGCCCTGCGGGCGGTGATTCCTTCCATGGTCGGTCAATTCATCAGCCTGTTCAAGGACACGACCCTGGCTGTGATTGTGGGGATCACGGAACTGCTCGCCATTGGTAGGGCCGTCATCCAGTCCGATCCCGAGTTCATTCAGCTTCAAGCAGAAGTGTTTGTATTTATCGCCGCAGTATTTTTTGTTTTGAGTTCTGTGATGTCCTACTCCAGCCGCAGGCTGGAAGAGCGGTTAGGGGTTGGAGAGAGGTAAGATAGCTAGGATATGGCAGAAAACAACGACAATTTAATCATCCAATGCACGGATGTGCATAAGTGGTTCGACGAGTTTCATGCCTTGCGCGGCGTGGATATGGAGGTCGAGAGGGGCGAGGTGATCGTCATCTTTGGCCCTTCTGGCTCGGGCAAATCCACCTTCATCCGGACCATCAACCGCCTGGAGGAACACCAGCGCGGCACAATCATCGTGGATGGGATCGAGCTGACGCACGACGTCCGCAATATCTCAGCCGTTCGCAGTGAGATCGGGATGGTTTTTCAATCCTTCAACCTGTTCCCCCATCTCACAGTACTTCAGAATGTCACCCTGTCTCCGATTTGGGTAAAAAAGATGCCCAAGGACGAGGCGCAAGAGTTGGGAATGCAGCTTCTAGAGCGAGTAGGGATACCTGAACAGGCAGATAAGTTCCCGATAAATCTCTCTGGAGGTCAGCAGCAGCGGACCGCAATTGCCCGAGCGCTTGCGATGCAGCCCAAGATCATGCTTTTTGATGAGCCAACCTCAGCGCTTGATCCAGAAATGATCAAAGAAGTGCTGGATGTGATGACCGGGTTGGCGGAGTCCGGCATGACCATGATCGTGGTCACGCATGAGATGGGTTTTGCGAGGGCGGTTGCGGATCGGATGTTCTTCTTCGACGAGGGATTGGTCGTGGAAAGCGGATCGCCGTCGGATATCTTCGACCGGCCTCAAGAAGATCGAACCAAGTTATTCCTCTCGCAGATCCTCACGCACTAGATTTTTTGTAAATTCTCGTCTACTTATTCCAGCTCAGATTTCGAACTCTCCCACAAGTTCTCCGTTAAGCCATACGCTGTACACGCCTTCCGAATACGACCCAATGGCGAGACTCTCTTCCATCTCCTGAAGTACCTGAATGCAATCTATTGTTGGATCCTGGAGCGAAAATGCTTCTACCTGGATCCGACCTTGATCGTCCGGAGCTTCCACCAACCACTCTAGCGATGCGCATGGAGTGGGCAAAGCCCCTCGGATTACCAGCTCGATTTGGACCGGGAAACTTTCGAGGAGCAGGAGCTCGGATTCATCGATATATACCGGGCCGCGCGTCATTCCCGCATAGGCACCGCTGCTTCCCGGATCCTTGAACTCGCTTGCCAACCGGATCTCGCTGATAAATTCACCATTAAGCTTCACTTGAAATTCGCCCTCGGTGTAGCTGCCCAGGCCGATAGCTTGCCGGAAGGGCTCTGCATGCTGCTCGCATACTGTATTTTCCTCAAGCTTGGCATGCGCCTCCACCTCTATGACGCCGTCGGTACCCGGCAAAATTACCGCATAATCCAGACGATAGCACGCAGAAGGCAATGTTCCAGCAAGCTCCATCCGTATTTGGACCGGCCAGCTTTCGGCCTGAACCAGCTCCACTGATTCGATGGTGAGATCTTCAGGTTCCTGTGGTTCGCTTGGTAACAGCGTGGGGTCTGCGCCGCTACATGCAGTTAGCCAAACGAGGCCAAAGAGCGCAACTGTAGAAAACGAAAACTTGGATTTCACAATGAATCCTCCATCTATTTAATTCGAGGACGCTCTTCCATGCAATTTAGTTCCAGCAACCAGGAGTTTGAATTGGCTCCAATCAAAAAGCCAGCTTCGGAGGGATTTGTTATCCTTGGCCGCTGTAGGTTGCGATTTGAATGAATAAACAAACCAACCATGAAGCAGCTCGAGCTGAATTTTGGGCTGGGGTGCGAGATCAAATCCCCATTCTTCTGGGAGTGATCCCGTTTGGGCTCA
>CAYZXF010000106.1:0-3740 GCA_964482355.1 uncultured Anaerolineaceae bacterium
GTCCTGGTCTGGCAGCTGGTTGCAGAACAGGGAGGGCTGTCGGCTTTCATTCTTCCCTCCCCGACAGGAGTAGCACAGGCGGCATGGGACACTCGCAGCGTGCTGCTGCCGGCAATTGGGTCGACGTTGGTTGCGACCATGATTGGCCTGGCGATCGCGACGCTGCTGGGGATTGCCATCGCAGCCGCGATTGACCTGTCTGCGATCGCCCGGCGGGCTCTGTATCCGATCCTAGTGGCTTCGCAGACCGTCCAAATCCTGGCTATCGCTCCCTTGCTGATCATCTGGTTTGGGTTTGGGATGGCTCCAACGGTTTTCATCGTGGTTCTGATCTGTTTCTTTCCGCTGGCGCTCAACACCGCCGACGGCCTGGCCTCGGCCGATCCGGAGCTAGTGGATTTGCTCAGGGCAATGAACGCCAAACGCGGCCAGATCTGGCGAATGGTGCGGCTTCCGTCTGCTATGCCCGCTTTTTTCACCGGGCTGCGCATCGCGGTGACCTACAGCGTGGTTGGAGCCACCATCGGGGAATGGGTCGGTGGATCGGGCGGGATGGGTCTCTACATGCTGCGCTCAAAGAATGCTCTGGCTACCGATCAAGTGTTCGTGGCGATTGTGGTCACATCGATCATCAGCATTGGGCTGTTCGTGTTGGTGTATTTGATCGAGCGCCGGGCGTTGCCCTGGTACCACACGCAGGCCCGTGGTGAGACCTGGGAGACAAATTGACCGGGGATTTTAAGCAGGCATATTGCGGATTGTCCGCGAGGAGATTGACCGAATGAGAAGGCTATTCGTTCTTACGATAACAATATTCGCGCTCGGCGCGTGCTCCAGTCCAACACAAGAACTCACTCCCGTGACGCTCATGCTCGATTGGGTTCCCAACACTAATCACACCGGGTTCTTTGTTGCCCAGAAGGGGGGTTTCTTCGCCGATGCGGGACTGTCGGTCGAGATCATACAGCCCGGAGAAGTATTTGCGGAGCAGGCCGTGGCCGGAGGGGCGGCACACTTTGGCATTAGCTTTCAGGAGCAGATCACGCTTGCCCGCGCCGACGATATTCCATTAGTGTCGATCGCAGCCATCATTCAAAACAACAGCTCGGGATTTGCCAGTCACACGGGGAAATCGCCCGCCGACTGGGAAGGCCTGCGCTACGGATCATTTGGGAGCCCGTTTGAGGAGCCCACGCTGCGCGAGCTGATGCGTTGCGACGGAGGCGACTATAGCGCGCTGGAAGTAGTGGACATCGGGTTCTCGGATTCATTGGCTTTATTGGACCAGGAGCAGATTGAACTAGCCTGGATCTTCACCGGCTGGCAGGGAGTGCAGGCCGTCCAGCAAGGCATCGAACTCGAAATTGTGATGATGGAGGATTGGCTCAACTGCATTCCCGATTATTACACGCCCGTCATTATCGCGGCCGAGTCGACGCTGGAGGAGCAACCCGAGGTCGTGGGCGCCTTTCTGGAGGCAGTCTCAAGAGGTTTTGAATTTGCAATCGACGATCCGGCAGCCGCGGCTGCCATCCTCATCGAGGCAGTTCCGGAACTCGATAAGCAATTGGTGCACAATAGCCAGGCGTGGCTCTCCCCACGTTACCAGGCGGATGCTGCGCGTTGGGGCGAACAGGATCTGGCCGTCTGGCAGGCCTACTCTCAATGGATGGCCGATCACGGCATCCTTTCTGAGCCTATCCAAGCCGAGCGTGCGTTCACAAATGAATTCCTTCCATAGGAGTTTGATCTGGTCCCCAAGCTTGAATTACGCAACATAGGCAAATCCTTCCGCAGTAACGGGCAAAGGATCGAGGCGCTGAGAGACCTGTCGCTGCATGTAAATGCGGGAGAATTTGTGACGCTTGTCGGACCTTCCGGTAGTGGAAAGAGTACGCTTTTTAGTTTGTTGGCTGGACTGCTCGATCCGGAGCAAGGAGAGATTTGGCTCGATGGTCAGTTGCGGCAGGAACGAACCGGTAACTTTGGTTACATGCCTCAGCGAGACCTGTTGCTGCCGTGGCGGAGCGTGACGGCTAATGTCGCGATCCCGCTTGAATTGAGGGGAATGGATCGACCCGTAGCCGGCGCGCGCGCAGAAGAGATGCTGGCCCATTTCGGGCTTGAGGAATTTGGAGCTTTGTATCCGTCTGCTCTCTCGGGCGGCATGCGCCAGCGGGCGGCGCTGCTTAGAACGATCCTAACTGAGCAGGACGTGCTGCTGCTCGATGAACCATTCGGTGCGCTCGATGCACTCACCCGCAGAGAGCTGCAGGATTGGTTGCTCAATCTCTGGCAGGAGTATTCGAAGACCATCTTCTTTATCACCCATGACGTGGACGAAGCGCTTTACCTGGGCGATCGAGTCTTGGTTCTTAGCCCCAGGCCAGGGCACATTGTGGAAACGTTGGAGGTCGACCTGCCCCGACCCAGGCGGCCGAGCATGATTGCGCGGCCCGAATTTGGCAAGCAGGCGGCTACGCTGCTGGGAGCCCTGGGCATCCATGACTGAGCAGGTTACCGTCCACAAGCTCGATGCGGACGGCGCCGAAGTATTCAGATATGTGGGAAATATCATTCACAGGTCGGATACCAGCGTGGTGCTTGAAGCGATCTTTGATATGGAGCAGCGCGAATTTCACGGCCTCACCTTTCGTCGCGGCGACCGATTTGTCGAAACTCACTACAGCGGCCGTTGGTACAACGTTCTCGCAGTTCACGACGTCGACACAGGCCTCCTGAAAGGCTGGTATTGCAACATCACCCGCCCAGCCAAGATCGAAAACGATTCGCTTTCAGCCGAGGATTTAGCTCTGGATCTGGTGGTTCTGCCAAACGGAAGCCAGTACGTCATCGATGAGGATGAGTTCGCGGCCTTGAATCTCAACTTTTCAGACCGCGCTAGTGCCAGGGCCGCGTTGAAGGAGCTGCAGCAATTTGCAGATGCGCTCGATGGGCCTTTTGAGAACTTAGTGGGGAGCTAAATCGGCAAGTTTAGGATGGCGGACGAGAACTGCTCAAAGAGTACATCTCCGATAAACCAGGCGATTACCATACAGCCGCAACAGAGCAGCGATGAAACGGATATCACGATCGCCGCAATAATCAGCCAACGCGATTGACCTTGAGTTGATTCCGTTTCTTCAGTCATGTATCACACACATCGGGCAGCAAATTCTAATTCAAGCCTTGCCTAAACGTAGAGTGAGCCCTGCGTAGAGGGCTCATTGTGTATAATCGCTTTCCGTTCCTCGGTAGCTCAACTGGCAGAGCATCCGGCTGTTAACCGGAGGGTTACTGGTTCGAATCCAGTCCGAGGAGCCTTGGGTGTCCTCTCTCATCGAGAGTGGCCCCTGTGCTATCACGGGGCCGGGGTGCCACCTGGCCCCGTACCCTTTCCCAAGCTAAATCCTCCACATCTTGTGTAATCCCCTTTAGAGATGTCACCCTTCGGGGACATAAAGCCAAAAGCGGCTTGATCGCTGTATGCGGTCTTGCCGCTTTGTCCTTAAAGCGAAACCGCCTCCGATCCCCATGTTTTCGGCCTTCCAGAGGATCTGTTGTGAAGTACTCGACAACTGAATCATATAGCGGAGTAAATGTTTTCATTTTTCCGAAGGTCTTAGCCCCGAGCATTTCGACAGGGGCTGGGCGGGTCACCACTCACCCCTTGTTCTATTGGAAATTCTCTCTTGCACGATGGCTTCAGCCTCGCCGATCTCGCGAGCCAAGCCGATGTC
>CAYZXF010000107.1:0-6347 GCA_964482355.1 uncultured Anaerolineaceae bacterium
GATTTGGTCGTTGAGGCAGGCGAGGTCTTTGGATATCTCGGGCCGAACGGAGCCGGGAAAACAACGACCATCCGCACGCTGCTGGACCTCATTCGGCCGACATCTGGTCAGTGCAAGATCTTCGGATTGGATTGCCAGGAAGAGTCGATCGAAGTTCACAAACGGGTGGGCTATGTCCCAGGCGAGCTGGCCCTTTACCCAAAACTCACCGGCGAGCAGACGGTGCGTCACTTTGCCTCGCTGCGAGGTGGGGTCGACATGGGGTGGGTGATGGAACTCGCGGAACGATTGGACTTCGATCTCGGGCGTCCTGCCAAGGCCTATTCCAGCGGTAATCGGCGCAAGCTAGGATTGATCCTGGCGCTGATGAGTAAGCCCGAGCTGTTGCTCCTAGATGAAGCAAGCGGCGGCCTCGACCCCTTGGTGCAGCAGAAGTTCTACAAGATTCTGGTGGAAATGAGAGAAGCCGGCTCGACCATCTTCTTCTCCTCCCACAATTTGCCAGAAGTGGAACGCGTATGCGACCGCGTGGCGATCATTAGGGAGGGGCGCTTGGTGGCGGTGGAGGGGGTAAGCGATCTCAAGGCCAAGGCCCTGAGACGCATCGAAATCCAATTTGATCAACCGGTACCCAGGGAGGCCTTTGAGGGACTACCAGGGGTACAGGATGTTGAGATACAGGATAGCCAGCTTGTGTTTACGGTGCAGGGATCGATTGATTCGATCTTCAAGGCCGCGGCTCAACACACAGTAAACAATGTTGTCAGCTACGAACCGAGCCTGGAAGAAGTGTTCCTGTCCTTCTACGAAGGAGGAGCGAACGATGCTAGCTAGTGTATTCAGCAAGACCCTGTTCGATATGCGACGCGGCCTGATATGGTGGTCGGTCGGCTTGATTCTCACAAACCTCATGATCGTTTTGATCTTTCCTTCCATTGAGGCAAGCTCTGCGGCGTTGACAGAATATATGAACAACCTGCCCCCTGCGATGCTTGCACTGTTTGGAAACATCCAGAGCTTCACCACCATGGAGGGATACCTGGGTTTAGAGCTATTCAGCTTCTTTCTCCCCGCACTGACCCTGGGATTTGGGATTGCTTATGGTGGCAGCGCGATCGGTTCTGAAGAGGACAGCGGGACACTCGATCTTCTTCTCTCTTATCCCATCTCGCGGCGTAGCGTTCTCGCACAGAAATTTGGTGCGATCACGGTATTTGCACTGCTCGTGCTGGTTGCCAGCACGATCGGCCTGCTCCTGGGAGTCGTGATGGTGGACTCTTCGGTCGACATCGTCAACTTAGCGGCCGCGGTCCTGAATGTGGGCCTACTCACCTTGCTTTTCGGAACCTTGGCCTTGGCACTCACTGGTCTGGGACTAAATCGCGGCGCGGCATCAGGGATCGCCGCGGGACTGGCTGCCATAACATTTCTAATGAACTCGCTGGCGCCGCTCGCAGATCTACCCTCGGTAGTACAACACATCACCCCCTGGTATTACTACGATGGGGTGGAAGTTCTGCTGTCTGGCCCTGAGCCTGTCAACACAGCAGTATTGCTGGTGGGGATCGTCATACTACTGGTGATCGGGCTGGTTGGGTTTCAGCGAAGAGATATCGCAGTCTAGCCAGTTACAGAGCACAGCAAACTATTAGGGGGCGCCCTCCGGGCGCCCCCTTTTCGCGCGGAAACATACGCAAAAAGCACTTCAGGCAGAAAAAGAGTAAGATTGCCGGCCGATCTTGGGAGTGGGAATAAGCCTGAAACGATCATGAATAATCGGTCTCGTGCACTTGAGTTGGTGCTTTGTGTCGCTGTCGGGCTGACCGTCAGCGCATTCGCCTCAGCCGCGCCGGCCTCCACCGCTCAGCCCTCCAATGCGTCTGCCTCAGCCGCACCGGCCTCCACCGCTCCGCCTTCCAGTGCGTCCGCCTCGGCCGACGGCGGTCGATATTTTCCGGAAACCGGCCACTCTCTGGACCCAGTGTTTGAGCCCTTCTTCGATGGCCACGGTGCGGTGACCATCCTTGGTTACCCCATCACCGAGTCTTATGTCGACCCGTATTCGGATTTTCTTCTTCAGTACTTTGAAAATGCGAGATTGGAAGTTGCGCCTGACTCTCAAGGCGAGCTTGCGGTTCGGCTCACAGAATTGGGAGTGCTGCTTGGAGGCTGGGATCTACCGCTAGAGGTCGAGCGTTTCCCGATCGGCAACAATCCGGGCTGCCGATACTACGCGGAATCTGGCCATCAGGTTTGCTACGCCTTCCTCGATTATTACGAATCTCACGGCGGTGAGGCGGTGTTTGGATTGCCAATCACCGAGCTCCGATTCGAAGACGGCCGCATGGTTCAGTACTATCAGGACTTTCGCCTCGACTGGTATCCGGAAGCGCAGGACGGCGAGCGCATTCGAATTGCACCGCTCGGCGCCGATCATTTCGATCTCATGGGCTATCCGACGTCGCTTTTAGAACCCATTGTTTCTGGGGATCTCGAAGATTACCCGGTGCTGGACATCCGGCTCAGCTCTTCTGTGCTCAAGCCGCTGATTGGAACGGATGAAACCCAGCGAGTGTATCTGGTGGTGAGTGATCAAAACCGGCAGCCGGTGGCGGGCGCCGCAGCGCTGCTGACGATAACCTATCCGGATGGCATTCAATTTCGGATGATGCCGATCACCGATAGCAGCGGTGTCACGCAAATTGATATCCCGCTCCAAGGTAGTCTCGCGGGCTCACGAATTGCGCTGGAATATACGGTGGTCTACGAAGATCTATCGGCGCTGACTCGAGATTCCTTCTACATCTGGTATTAAGATAATGCAACACACATTGCCAAAGCATACTATTTTTCATTATAATATGTGTTCGCTCCTCCCCTTATCGCTGCCGATACGCACCTGATCCACGCGAATTCCACGGTGTTCCCTCTCTTACAGGCCAATATCCACCTCCTCGCTTGCTGCATATGATAGGATAAACCTACCGACCGTTCGGTAGGGTGCTTGGAAGTTCAACGCTCGCATTTCCCCCGCCAGCGTTGAGCGAGTCAATTTCAGCCCGTCAGTAGGAAGGCGACTGTTCATCCAGCCCAGCCGTGGCCAACGCCCATGACAATGCAGCGAGATGAAATAATCCTGTCGGCGGCCCAGATCTTTCGGGAAAAAGGCTTTCACGCCACATCGATGCAGGACATCGCGGATTCGGTCCAACTCCAAAAAGCCAGCCTCTACCACCACATCAGCAGCAAGCAAGAGATTTTGCTGGCGGTTCTTGATCGAGCGCTAGATGTTCTTATCGAAGACATTGAGCCGATTGTGGAATCCGATCTGCCGTCGGAAGAAAAGCTCAAACTGGCCATGGCTCGCTACATCGATCGAGTTACCCGCAGCGCGGATCTAGCAGCCGTTCTACTCCTGGAGCATCGCAGATTGGAGCCGGAGCTTCAAGCTCGACACATTGCAAGACGCGATCGATTTGAAGGTCTGTGGCGAAGAATCGTTCGAGAGGGCGTTGAGCGTGGCGAGTTTAAGCAGATGGACCTTTCTATCGTCACCTTCGCCTTACTGGGGGTTCAAAACTGGCTGATCACCTGGTATCAGGAAGGTGGCCGTTTGAGCGGCTCGCAGCTCGCCGACCAGTTTGCTGAGATTTTCCTACACGGGCTCAGCGCCAACTCGAAGGAACTCTCCAGCGGATGAAACTAAAAACCGAAGTCTTTCCCTCCGGAGAGCGAGGATGCTTGGAGCTCGGAAAAACCAGGCGCCGAACGAACTGCGGAAAGGGAGATTAAGGTAGGAGAACTCGATGTTCGGATTTGAGCCCACGGAAGAACAAAAGATGTTGATCGAGGCCGTTCACCGCTACGCGGAAAATGATCTTCGGGCGGCCGCGCACGAAGCCGATGAAAGTGGCGAACTGCCGGTTGATCTCATCGAAAAAGGCTGGGAATTAGGCGTGCTTCAGGCCAGCGTACCCGAAAAATATGGGGGATTCGGCGAGCGTTCGGCAGTGACTGGTGCGTTGGCGGCCGAGGAATTGGCCTGGGGGGATCTGAGTGGTGCGTTAGCTGTTATGGCGCCAGGCGGATATGCACTTTCGGTGCTTCTGGCCGGGAGCGAAGAGCAGAAATCCAGTCTAATCCCGCCTGTGATCGAAGCCGAGTGGAAACCCTACGTTTCGGCTTTCGTGGAGCCAGACTTCGACTTTTACTCCGGCGACATGCGGACTACCGCTACCGCCGACAATGGAGATTATCTCATCTCCGGGCGCAAGGCTCACGTACCGTATGGTGAGCGCGCCAAGGGCTTGCTTACCTTCGCTAATCTGGACGGGCAGATTGAGGCATTTACCGTTCCAACCGGCACCAAAGGAGTTGAGGTAGGCGAGCGAGAACAGCTGCTCGGGATCCAAGCCCTTCCTACGTTTCCGGTTGTGTATGACAAGGTTCGAGTTCCAGCTTCCGCACGCCTGGAAGGAATAGATGCACCCCAGATTTTGGCTTCGTTCAATGTGGCGACGGCCGCATTAGCCATAGGGCTGAGTCGGGCGGCGTACGAGTACGCATTGGAATATGCGAAGGATCGAGAAGCATTTGGAGCGCCCATCGCGCAGAAGCAAGCCATCGCTTTCATGCTGGCCGAAATGGCTACCGAGCTCGACGGCGCACGTCTGATGGTCTGGGAAGCGGCTTGGAGGGTCGATCAGGGCGAAGACGCCTCCCGGACTGCGTACCTGGCGCTTACCAACGCCTCCGAAACAGCCATGATGGTAAGCGATCGGGCGGTTCAGATTCTCGGCGGCCATGGTTACATTCGAGAGCACCCTGTCGAGCGGTGGATGCGGAACGCGCGCGGATTATCGACCTTTGCCGGCATGGCGATGGTGTAGGGAGAATCCCATGATTAGTTTCGAGATCCCAAAAAGCATTGAACAAACGGTGACCATGCTCGAAGCCGTTGCCACAGAGATGATGCGGCCCCAGGCGCGGTACTACGATGAGCACGAGCATGAGATTCCGTGGGACTACATCAATTTCATGCAGGCCGCAGCGGCTTCTGGCGGTGGTGTGAGCATGGTGCCCAATGCATCCAATGGCGATGGAAAATCAGAGCGCGACGAACCTCCGATCGGTTATCAAAGCATGGCGCACTTTATCGAGATGCTGTCGTGGGGAGATGCTGGTCTCTACTTATGCACGCCGCGTGCAGGCCTTGGGGCGGCCGCCGTAGCTGCAGCGGGGACGCCGGAGCAGAAAGCCAAATTTCTCAAACGATTTGATGGCGAAAAGGCGGTCTTTTCCGCGATGGCGATCACCGAGCCGCACGCAGGGTCAGACACGGCCGCCATCAAATCCACCGCTGTGCGCGACGGCGATGAGTGGGTGCTGAACGGCGAGAAGATTTTCGTCACCGGCGGTCACAAATCGCTGGTCGACACACCCGGATTCGTGATTGTGTGGGCGACCATCGACCCGGAGGCGGGACGCAAGGGTATTCGCTCATTCGTGGTGGAAGCCGACACGCCTGGCTGCACAGTCACCAAACTCGAAAAGAAGCTCGGCATCCGGAGCAGCGACACCGCTTCCATCGTATTACAGGACTGTCGTGTCCCCTTCGAGAACATGCTCGGCACCGTCGAACAACAGAAAAAAACAACCGAAGGTTACAAGGGAGTGCTCCGGACCTTCGAGGTGACCCGACCGCTGGTAAGCGCCTCGGCACTGGGAATCGCCCGCGCGGCCCTGGAGTTCTTAAAGGAAGAGCTGGCTGAAAGCGGCGTAGAAATTCGTTACGGCCTCCCTCGAAATCGCATGACGAACCTCGAGGCGGAGGTAATCGACATGGAAGCTATGCTGCGTTCGGCCTGGCTGCTCACGCTGCGCGCGGTTTGGATGGTGGACAACAAAGTGCCTATCAACGCAGAATCCTCGATGTCCAAAATCAAAGCGGGTGACGTGGTGGTGAAGATCACGCAGAAGGCGGTCGAGCTGTTGGGTCCGATGGGTTATTCGCGTGAGCACTTACTGGAGAAATGGTTCCGAGATGCCAAGATCAACGATTTGTATGAAGGCACCGGTCAGATCAATCGGCTCATCGTCGCCCGCCGCATTCTGGGCTATGGCCGCCAGGAGTTGAGCTAGAAGGGCAGGAATTCATGACCTATAAGATCGAACAGGCTGTCGTGATCGGCGCCGGTACCATGGGAGCCGCCATTGCAGCGCACCTGGCAAACGCTGGAGTGAGCTCTCGGTTGCTGGACGTGGTGCCGACCGAGCGCACCCCCGGTGAGCAAGCCCGCGGCCTCTCGCTCGGGGATAAGGAAGCAAAGAACCGTATCGTCCGAGAG
>CAYZXF010000108.1:0-1897 GCA_964482355.1 uncultured Anaerolineaceae bacterium
ATTTAGCGCCAAATGCAAGAGAAAGTCGATATGCCGGTTCTTGGAAAGCCCTGTGAAAAGACTGGCCCCGGCCGCTCAGCTCGCAGCCGTTAGGCGCCAGCCGTTGATCCTTCGATTAGTAGCCAGTAGGAGAAAATCACCGTCTGATCACAGGTATTCGAACCTTATGGTCGAATTCGTTGTGGCGTTGTGGGCAAAAATCTTCCCGAACACGTAACGGAAGGAGTTATTCGATGGAGCTGAATGGAACAACTTTGATAGCCCAACCGGTCGATAGAGTGTCCGCCTACGTGATGGACGTATCGAACGACGTCAACTGGCGGTATGGGGTTGATGAGACCGGGTATCGCTCGGGCGACTCATTCAATCCCGGAGCGATCGGATATACACGGGTTGGGGATGTGGAGGTCGAGTGGAAGGTGCTCTCATCCACTTCAGGAGAGAGTGTAGATTGGGAATTACTAAACGGTCCCTTTCAAGGGTGAGGTGGGTATCGGCTCGTGTCTGTTGAGGGCGGCACCCAATTCACACTGGTCTCTGACGTCGAACCCACCGGCATGTATAAGCTACTGGGCCCTTTATTCGGGTGGATGGGGCGGCGCCGCAATCAAGCGGACGTTGAAAAGCTCCGAGACATTCTGGAATCGGCTTCGGATCGAGAAAGCTGATCAAGAGGCAACAGTTCAGCCAGTCCGCATGTCGAGATTGCGTCGGAAGCCGTCTTTCGACATTAAGCCCCTTCTAGACTGGCTCCTAACAACTCGCTGGAGCGGACGCAGCCTCAGCGCGCCGGGCTAGACCTATTGTGCTCATGGTCGGTCCAATAGCCTGGATGCATTCCGCCTATCAATTGAAACCGCCACTCAAGTCATGTAGTATGAAATAGCCAATTCAATCAAGACTCGCTAGATTGGGAGCCCATCCCAGATCCGGCTCAATTGTTATGCTCCCCTAGATTCTCTGGAATATGGCATGAACGAAATCCGCGCGGCTCCTATATCGCTTGCAGGCTTATTCGTTCTGGCCGCCTGCGCGGTACCCACTCCGAGTGATGCCGACTTAATTGCTACAGCTGTGAAGGGTACGGTCGAAGCCCAGGTCAGTCTTCCAGCGATAACGGCTACGCCAACCCCCAGTCAAACGCCAACCTCCAGTCAAATGCCAACCTTCACCAGCACGCTCACTCCTGCTGCAACTCTCACGCCGACTCCGCTGCCTGCGATGGCCAGCGTATCGATTGCCACCAACTGTCGGACCGGCCCCGGCTCGGCATATGCCTTTGTATATTCTCTAGAGCCGGGACAGGTGGCGCGAGTGACAGCCCGAAGCACTGTGGAAGACTACTGGTACATCGCCAATCCGGATCAGAATGATCAGTATTGCTGGCTTTGGGGAGAACACGCCACAGTGGAGGGCGATGCCAACATCCTACCTGTGCTTACGCCGGAACCCTCTCCTATCGCTAGGATCGATTTCATCATGTACCGCCACAGCTTTTCGGAGTGCGGTTCGACACGCGTGGTTTTCACCGTTGTGAACAATAGCGTAACAACGTTTAGGTCCGCGCGCCTACATGTTGAGGATCTGAGCACTTTCAGCGATCTACACGGCCCGAGAAAAGAATTACATCCGTTTTCCGACAATCCCTCTTCTTGCCCAAGGGACAAAGACAACTTCTTCCCGCCTGGCGCGGTGGCCTACATCCTGATCCCAATCAGCCCGTTCGAAGAAGGGAATGATGCGATAGCAAACGTCAGGCTGTGCACCGAGGATGACGGAGGGGGAGACTGCGCCACCAGGACGGCCTACTTTCGGCTTCCGGATGAGTGAGGCCTTACGGGTACGGCACCGGTAAGATGAAGTAGGCTTCTAACGACCCTTCCGCAGTGATAGGGAT
>CAYZXF010000109.1:0-5099 GCA_964482355.1 uncultured Anaerolineaceae bacterium
GAGTTTCTCTCGGCTATGGTCATAGCTATTGATGAATTCGATAGCCTATACGTAACCGATTGGGGAAACGGCCGGGTGCAGGTGTTTGACTCCGATGGAACATTCCTCAAAATATTGAGCGAACGCGGTGTCGCGGAGGGCATGCTCACCAATCCGACAGGCATCAAATTCGACGATGATGGCAATTTATGGGTGGTGGATCGGGGGAACCATCGCGTGCAAAAACTCACTGCCTCTGGCGAATTCCTAGCCGTATATGGCTCGCCAGGAGAGGATGAAGGTCAATTTTTCGTACCGACAAGCATCAACTTCGATTCGGCAGGCAATTTCTTCGTATCAGAGGTCAATAATTCACGCGTCCAAGCCTTCAGCTCAGAAGGTAAATTTCTGGCAGAAGTAGCAGCGGGCTTGCTGCAAATGCCGCATGGGTTGGCATTCGACAGCACAGGCGCCTTATATATTGCCGACACTGGAAACGGATTGGTGCGGAAATTTGTGCCATTGGCTCCTTAGTAGGCACTCGCCAATCGGTACTTATCGATTACATGACTGTGGGATTTGTAGGGAGCCTTATTGGCGGGATCGTGCTGTCCGCAAATTACGATCGCGTCGAGACAGCTACTCAACAGGCTGAACAAGAAGCACAATAATAGCTCTTCTGAGTGGAATTGGATCTTCCTTAGCGGGCTCGCAAAAGCAACACGCGCGCGATCAAATACAGCAGGCCAGCCTGGACCAGGGTCGCTACGGCGACAGTTCCGAACGCTACCTCCCAGAAACGCTGGGGGAAGAGCCGAATGAGGGTATCGCTGAACAGGAAGGTCCACGTATCGGGATCGAAAAAGACTTGATGGAAGAAGACAAATAACACCGAGAAGGCGGCGATCAGTCCGACTAACAGAACGAGCATGATGATCGCCGTCAGTTTGGCCCCGCCCTGCCAGGTGGCCCAGAGAGTTTGGCTGCTGGCGACCCTCCACAAGACCACGCTGAGTACTACCGCTGCTAGTAGCCCGATGCGCCACACATTCAAGGCTGCGCGGGTAACGTTCTTGACGTCTTTCATATGCCCAAGTTCTCGGGCGTTGTAAACCAGGCTGCCATCTTCAAATCGCTGATCGCCGAGGAACTCGACTCCGGCATCGTTTCGCAGATACTCCAATGCAATTGGAGCGTGGTGTAGCCGATCCTCTTGGGTAAAACCGTACCGGTCTTCGGGAAATCCGGGTATCGCATAGTCAAAGCGCACAAAGGCATCGGTCATCAGCATACGCACGCTGGTCAACACCAGGATCACCGGAATGAGCACCTGGAGGACGACACGGACAGCACTGAGCCATCCGGGTTGTGAACTTGGATCCATTAAGGTAATCCTTCCATTCCCCCCAGCACGAATTGAAGCACAATCGAATTGATCAGCTGCTCGACTGGTGCCTGGTCATCGGTAAAGACGATATCTGTATCGGGAGTAGTTCGAATATTCATTATTGCCCGATTGAGTACCTCAAGCAACACCGATGGCGCACCGCTATCCTCCAGGGCCAACAAGTTTTCGACCAGGTTTGTAGCCTTCGTTGGCTCCCGCGTAGCGTATAGCAATGAGTTGAAGCTACCTGGTACATCTACCAGGTAGACCGAAGGGAAGACAGCCTGGATCGTACCCGCCAGCGCCTCAATCAGCCGTCGATCATTCGCGGTGCGGCCTACATTGATCGCCAATACGCCCCGATCGTCCAGATGGTCTGCCACGCCCTGGAAGAACTCAACCGAAGTAAGCTGCCAGGGAATGTACGGTGCTCGATAGGCGTCGATTGCAATAACTGAGTAGAGCTCGTCGCTATGCTCGAGACCCCAGCGACCGTCAGCTACAATCGGGTTCAGATTTGGTTCGTTCATGTCGAAGTATTCGCGGCCCACACGTATGATTTCCGGATCAATTTCCCACCCATCGATCGGAACCGGGCCGAAGACTTCGGAATATTGCTTGGCGATCGTACCGCCTGCCAGTCCTATCAGCCCGACACGCTCAACGTCAGACAGCTCCATGGGCGCAGGGTTAAAGAATGGCGCGGCCAAGAACATCTCCCATGTTCCGTATCCGTACGGGGGCGCACCTTCTTCTGGCAAGTAAATCGAATGCTCCGCCAAGCCCTCATTCAGGTAAAGCAAACGAACGCCATCGTTGTCGACGACCTGGATGTAGTTGTACGAAGATTCGGTTTCAAATACCGATCCACCTTTGATTGGTCCCGATAGGGCTAAGAAGGACAGTGCGATTAAGACTATCGGCATCCAGGCGTATCGGAGCATCCTGCGCCAGCCGCTCTCGTATGCCAGGCCGCCGAGTGCCAGAACTAACAGTACAAGGCTGAACAGCAGAAACGTACGCGCGGTTCCGATCGCAGGGATCAGCCAAAGGACAGGCAGAAACGTCCCCAGGATTGCACCAACCGTGGACACTGCGTACACCCTTCCAGAAACGCGCCCAGCCTCTGCAGCATCTGTGATTGAGAGGCGGATGGCAAAAGGCGAGACGCAAGCCAGCAAGGTTATGGGAACAACGAAAAGAATGAGCACGGATATGAACGAGCCCGCCATGATGGCCGCATCCAAGGCTTGCACCGCGACTGCCGCCTGTCGAAGCACCGGCCTGGCAACCAGCGGCACCAACCCCGCAGTGAATGCCCCCCAGGCAATGATCCGATAAAAAGTATCCGTGTGAGGAGAGCGATCCGCCCACCGGCCTCCGATGAAGTAGCCGGCAGCCAGATAGATCAATATCAGGCCAATGATATTCGCCCACACGATATTGCTGGTACCAAACACCGTCCCCAGCAGGCGCGCGGCGGTAATCTCAATCGCCAATGTGGTCATGCCGGCCGTGAATACAGCCAGCGTGAGAAGCCGCTCGCGGTTAACCATTTGTTAGGGAAGGTTTGCCAATCGCGGAATTGTACTTGGTCGGGCTATTGAGCCAGCAAGATCGCCAGCAATGCCGACCAAAAAAGGCTGTACCGGAGCGGTCGCATGAGATTTTGCGAGGCAGAAAATAGCACCACCGCTAACACCAGTCCGCTTGCAAATCGCAGCAGTCCCAGCGGTTCCCTGAAAGTCGAGAACGGTAGCACCATCACCGCGACTCCGTTTCCGAGCAGCGACCAAGCCTCTGCCGTACGAACGCCTCTGAGCAGCGATCGAGCGGAGGCAATCACGGCCCAGATGGTTGGCAGCACGATGGTTGGGACAAATATCAGCAGGAATAAGCCCAGCGTTGCCATATCGACCGATCCGATGCGCAGCAATCCCATGAACGGGATCCACTCGAAAGAGGTCGCCATGTCTCCACCGCTCGCCAGGCCAGGGCTGCCAAACGTGATCCAGAGCCAGGCCTGCCAGGCTGCGAACGATCCCGCGGCGATTAAGTAAGCCACCAGGGCGCGGCTCCGTCTCATTTCCGTTAATTCGGCCAGGATTGCAGCCGCCAGGAAAATGATCGTGGTCTCTTTGGCAAACACCGCCAGGCCAAGCAGCAACGCACTCCACACGATTCTGCCTCTCGAGCGCGCGAGCCAACCTCCGGCAGCCAGGCCATAAGCCAACGGTTCACCAAGTCCCACTCCGATGGAAACAACCAAGCCAACCCAAAGACCATAGGACAGCGAATACCAGGGGTTTACCGCCTGGTCCAGCAGCGTGCGCGCTACCGCCCAGGTGCCTCCCCAGTGGGCTATCAAACCTACAAGCACAAGGGTCCACGGAAGCCAGGCTTCGACCCCGATCGCCAGTGCGCGGGCAGCAAGCGGGTAAAGGATCCGCTGATATCGATAGGCAGGTACATCCAGCTTTGGCTCAACCGCTTCTGGATCCAGGGTTGCGGCGATGTAGTAGGAAAATTGCCCGTCATAGCCCGGCGAACCGTCCTCAATCCCCTCCGAAAACCGGGTGCCTAGTTCGAAGAGCTCGACCGGCTGCCAGCCCAGGTTTGCCAGGCGCCAAATAACGTAGGCCGCGGCGACCAGGGTCGAAACCGTTGCCGGCCAATATGCTTTCACTTGCGCCTCAG
Organism: uncultured Anaerolineaceae bacterium; assembly: GCA_964482355.1. Taxonomy (GTDB): domain Bacteria; phylum Chloroflexota; class Anaerolineae; order Anaerolineales; family E44-bin32; genus JADFRG01. The sequence goes on from CAYZXF010000109.1 coordinate 4,064, forward strand.
GTACACGAATGCCGCCAGCCCGAATACGGTTAGCGCCAGGCCGATGGGAAGCGCGATCGGCCGATATTGAAAGACCACTGTATGTTGCCCAGCTGGAATCCACACCGATCGCATGACCCCGTTCGCAGGAAAGATTTCGGTAGCTTGTCCGTCGAGCTCTGCTACCCATCCAGGGAACCAGCTATCTGCTAGCACCAGCCAACCGCCTTCTGGCGCCTCAACCACTAGCTCTACAATGTTCGGTCCCTTATCGCTTAGAGCCGTTACAACTCCCGCTCCACCCTGCTCTGGTCGCGCAGACCCTTCAAGGATTGCGATAAATAATAAATCGGTGGTGGAGCTGGTCGCTCGGCGGGTAGCTTCAGCTGGGCTGGCGACCCACTCCACCGAGGGGACGATCCACGCTCGCGTGGGGTCCAAAATTGGCTCGTACCTAGGCAGGCCATTTGTTCCATGTACTGCTTGCCAACCGACGTCCATGGTTGGCAGCAATCGTTCGCGCTGCGCAGACGGAACCTGTTCGAGCCGATTCATCCAGAGGACGTATCGTGCGGGCAGCAACGGGTCGAAGTTATTTGCGGATGACAGCCGATCCAGCAGCGGTGTATTCGGCAATCCGCTCTCTCGAACAATTACCCAGTCCAGTCCCGGCTGAAAGCTGTCGAAGCGGAACGCAACGTCAAATTTAATCTCCCGCTCCAACTCCTCAGACATGTATAAGCGATGGTCTCCCTGGATTTCCCGGCTGAGAGCGGATGGCGCGGAACTGAGCTTGGCTGGCAGCGTTGGATTGAGTCCGCGGCCGGCTAGGAACAAATCGAGTACTACTACGCTCAGGGCCGCAGCAACCCAGCCTTTTCGGCCAGGATCAGAGTGCAGAAGCGCCAGGATTCCGGACGCAGCGAGCCAGAACCCGGCCGTTGCTATGGCGCGTGTGAATGTTGGCTCAATCTCCGTATCCAGGAGGTTAATCAAGGTGGCCATCACAAGAATGGCAATTGCCCCGGCGGTGCCCAGGCGAAGCCAATACAGCTTC
>CAYZXF010000110.1:0-4854 GCA_964482355.1 uncultured Anaerolineaceae bacterium
AAAGGAGGTAGGGATCTCCCAGAGGGTTGGAGATAGCCGAGTGAAATCCTGCTTTCGAAGCCTTTCAGCCATCTAAACGACGATTCGAGCAATTAGACATCGAAGACGATTGTTGCTTCCAGCCCTTGCGAACTTTCACGAATATCGAGTTCATTAAAAGTGACCGCTTTAATGGGCTTGTCCATCGAGGCAACCGGCACCGCCTGGACCGTTCCCCTCAGCCTGGTGCCACCGGCAATTTCCAGCTCAATATCGCGAAAAGCGATCTGCTCCAGTTCGAGCGCAACAAGCAGCTCTTGAAGCCAGTCGACCAGCAAGATCTCCGTATCGATAGCCTGTAACTCGAACTTTCGCTTGTCTCCTGCCGTGTTTTCCGTTTGGACGCCAGCAAGTTCCATCATTCCCAACGCGGCGTTAGAGAAGAGAGCCGGGAGATCTGCCCCTCGAACTCGAAGCGCCCAATCGGCAGTATGTTCAATTTCCTCGTACATTTTCGCAGGGGGCTGCGGCATATGCAGAGTATATCCTAGCCAATATTCCCCCTTGAAATCAGCTCTCGGATGGTTATAGGATAGGGTGCGTCGAATATCGGAATGCGTATAATTTTTCCAGTGGACACTCCCTCAGTTCTTGTCGATGAACTTCAGGCCTTTGTTGATCAACTCCTTAAGGCCATGCCCAAGGCGAAGTTCCCTCGCGCAGATGTAGTTTCTCAATGGGCAAACGAGATTCAGGCTGGGGCCAAAGAGGGGGAGGGTGGCCATCCATACGCGCCAGATCAGTACACGATGAGTATGCATCCCAAGGACTACGATGGCCTGCCGGACGACGGCAATTCCTCGCACACGGATTTCATCGAGGCCTTGCTAAACTCGCTTGAATCTGCAGGCTATAAGCTCACCCGTGAACCGCATATCACACTTGCTACCGACCCCACGCTGGACCGTTCGTCAATCCGAGTGATTGCTTGGCACAGCAGCGATCCCGCGATGGGCCCCATAGCACCAATAGAGCCAGAAACAGAAACGCCCCCCGAGGGGGCGTTTTTCATCGTGGATGGCAGCAAGCATTACCCTTTGGACAGGCCGCTTGTGAACATCGGTCGTCGGTTGGACAATCATCTGGTGCTCGAGGACCCACACATCTCTCGACGTCATGCCCAGCTGCGCGTACGCGGCAGCCGCTTTGTGATCTATGACCTCAACTCGACTTCAGGGATGCGAGTAAACGGCAAACAGGTCCAGGAGTGGGTGCTTCAGCCGGGAGATGTGGTCACGCTGGCAAACGTCCAGCTCATCTACGGCGAAGATCTCAAGGGACCGCCCGATGTGACCCCGCCTTATAAGCCTCCATTCAAGCCGGACATCGATCGAGATAAGGTCACGCCGCTTGATTTGAGCACAATTGAGCTGGAAAAGATCGAGTTGGGTACTCAATCTCTCGATCCCAGCGCCAGTAAGGCCAAGCCTTAGCCCCTAATACACATCTAATTTTGCAGCAAAGAATTACAGCGCATATTGCGTTTATAATCACGCCTGATGCGCGAGCAGCTCTCCAAACTTGAAGGCCAGCTCGAAAACCTCTTCGAAGGCTCGCTTGCCAAGCTAATTGGAGAAGAGCTATCAGCTGGAACCTTGGCCAGCCAATTGGCGCGGACGATGGAAGACGGTCTGCGCCGCGATGACGCGGGGCACGCGTTTGCCCCCAACGAATTCGCATTGACGCTGAATCCAGAGGATGCCAGCCGGTTGGTCGACCAAGCCCCGGATATTCAGGCTGTGTTAGCCAGAGACGTGGCCCAGGCCGCAAAACGGTGCGGCTTTTTCCTCACCCATCAGCCAAGTATCACGTTGGCCTCCGATCCGACCCTGGACCGGAGGGAGGTACGAGTGATCTCCTGGCACAGCAGCAATCCGCTCGAATTTACCAAAGCCATGGAAAAACAGCCGCTGGAGGGTGAGGTCCAGCTGCCTGAGGGGGCGTTTTTGATCTTAGGGGACGGTCGTCATTTCGCGCTGGATAAGCCTGTGATCAACGTTGGGCGCAGGATCGACAATCAGATCGTCCTCGAAGACGCGCACGTTTCTCGCACTCACGCGCAACTTCGGGTTCGGGATCGCAGATATGTGCTCTTCGATCTCGGATCGACCGGCGGAACCAATGTAAACGGCCGTCAGGTGAAACAGCACATATTGCGGCCGGGCGATGTCATCACTATCGCCGAATCACGGATGGTATATGGCGAAGATGAAGGGGCCTCAAAGGACACTTCCACAGCATACACGCCACCGTTTCCCCCGCGGCCTGCCGGAGATCAGGACACAGAAACCGATAGTTGGAATAGCAAAGAGGGGCGATGAGCTCCGATCTTGTGCTGCTGGCGCTGCGCCTAGGCCTGGCGCTGGTGCTCTACGCCTTTTTGGCCGCTACGCTTCTTTATCTTTGGCGCGACCTTAAATCTGCCTCCCGAGCAACCGATGTACTTCCACAAGGCTATCTCGAACTACTGAGCCAGCCCGACCCCGGGCAGATCTATCCGCTCAGCAATCTCAATTTATTTGGCAGAGCCGATGACAACACGATCATCTTGGATGAGGAGACCGTGTCAGGCCACCACGCTCGGCTTTCATTTCAGGGTGGTCAATGGTTGTTGGAAGATCTCGGATCGAAGAACGGAACCGCGGTCAACGATTTGGTGCTGGAAGACTTGATGGTAGTTACCTTCGGCGACGAGATTCGGTTCGGAAATGTGGATCTGGCACTGCGGGCTGGTCAGCCACCTCTTGCCTCGAGCTCCGATCTGGAGGCAAGCTAGCATGACGCTGGGTATCATCGGCGGATCTGGACTTTACGCGATGGATGGCTTCAAAATCGTGGAAACGCTCGAGGTCACCACACCGTTTGGTTCCCCCAGTTCCCCGATAACGATGGGTGAGATCGAGGGTGTCCCCGTGACTTTTCTGGCTCGGCACGGTCCTGCCCATACAATTTCACCTACAGAAGTGAATTATCGAGCAAACATCTATGCTCTCAAAGATATCGGCGTCGAGCAATTGGTCGCGATCAGTGCTTGCGGATCTCTCAGAGAAGACTACGCCCCTGGCGATATGGTAGTCCCGGATCAGGTTTTTGATAATACGCGTCGACGGTCGCCAAGTTTCTTTGAGGGTGGTTTCGTTGCGCATGTCAGTGTGGCCAATCCATTCTGCCCCGATCTCTCTCCTGCGGTTGTGGATAGCCTGCAGGCTGCGCAAGCCGAGGTCCATGTAGGTGGGACTTCTATTACGATCGAAGGACCCCGATTCTCAACCCGCGCCGAATCTAATGCATTTCGGGCCTGGGGAATGTCCATTATTGGAATGACCACCTCTCCAGAGGCGTTCCTAGCCCGTGAGGCCGAGATGTGCTACTCGGTGATGGCACACGTCACAGACTATGACTCCTGGCATCAGTCGGAAGCCCCTGTCACGGTCGACATGGTGATGCGCACCTTGGAAACAAACATGCAGGTTGTCCAGAGGGCGATTACAGAGCTTGTCGGACGATTGCCAGAGGAACGACACTGCATCTGCGTAGACGCGCTCCAAGATTCATTTGTCACCCAGCGCGATTCTGTTCCCCCGGAAATACTGAAGAAGCTAAGACCGCTGGTCCAGCGATATATCAATTGAGGCCTTCAAACTTGCTAAGCGACATTACCGCCGGAGGCCAGATCGCGCATGGGCGCCGTGAGTCGCGCCTGCTGAGGATTGCATTTGGCTTCCTCGTGCTAGCCAGCTTGGCGATCGCGCTAGCCGCAGGCATCGATTCGCTGGCGAGTGTCCAGCATCTGATCGTGCTGCCTGCCTGGGGGGCTGCGGCCTGGCTGATTCACCGAACTGCCAATCGTCATCACCCACTGCGCGACCCCTACCTGCTGCCGATCGCCATGCTGCTAGCCGGCTGGGGTTTGCTGATTGTGTGGCGCATATCACCTGGACTTGGGGCGCGGCAGACCTTGTGGATGATGCTGGGAGCCGCGGCGATGATCCTCATCTTGAGGGGGCCTCCAGGCCTGGACTGGCTTCGCCGCTACCGATATCTCTGGTTATCGGTCGGGATCCTGCTCACCGCGCTAACACTCGTGGCCGGAACGAATCCCGCGGGAGGCGGGCCACGCTTGTGGTTGGGATGCTGCGGTTTTTTCTTTCAACCTTCTGAACCGCTGCGCTTGCTCCTTGTTGCTTTTGTAGCCTCCTACCTGGCCGATCGGATGCTGGTCGAGCGTCCGAGCAGCCTCACCCGGGATTTCATCCCGCTCTTCCTGGCGGCCGCGCTTGCGGCCCTGTTGCTTTTTGCCCAAAGGGATTTGGGTGCGGCGACCTTGTTTCTAGCGGTCCTGGCCTTCATGATCTACGTCGCTTATGGTCGGTTGATTGTACTGATAGGGGCCGGCATTCTAGCAGTATTGAGCGGCGTGATCGCGGTCCGGATGTTGGACATCGTTCAAATCCGGTTTGAAGCCTGGCTGCGCCCGTGGGCCAACGCAAGTGATTCGGGATACCAAATTGTCCAGTCCTTAATCGCCGTAGCGAGCGGCGGACTGTTTGGGCAGGGGCCGGGACTGGGCGCTCCGACGACGGTTCCCGTCGTGCAGTCGGATTTCGTGTTCTCGGCGGTCGCTGAAGAATGGGGGCTGTTGGGCAGCCTGGCTATGATCATATTATTTGCGCTGCTAGTGGGTAGGAGCCTGCGCACAGCGGCAAGACGGAAGGAACCGTTTGCCGTATTGCTCAGCGCCGGAATCGCGATCGCGCTTGGCTTACAGGTGATCCTCATCGTCGGAGGAGTGCTCCGGCTGCTGCCCATCACCGG
>CAYZXF010000111.1:0-1644 GCA_964482355.1 uncultured Anaerolineaceae bacterium
CCGGGAGCGGTCGGTCGCTGGCAGCGGCCATAGTGATGATGGGCCTGTTGGGAGTCGTCAGCGCACTGGGATTCGGCACTTCGGTCCTGGCTGCCCTGCCAACTCCGACGCCCACACCCACCCTCACCCCAACCGTTACTCCTACCCCGACGGCGACCGCCACGCTGACGGTTACGCCGACCAGCACTCCTACCGCCACCGCCACGAGCACTGCCACAAACACGCCGACCCCAACGCCGACGCCTCCCAGGGCTATTGTGTTAGGCACCAATTTTCAAGGCGCCATCCTGCGCGATGGGCCGAATGGAACACCCGTGGATTTCGTCGCGGAGCGGGAGCTGCTGCTAGTCATCGGCGGACCAGAACAATCCGCTGGTCAGCTGTGGTGGCTGGTGCGTAAGGAAGACGGCGCAGAAGGCTGGCTAGTTGGTGCTTTCTTGGCGACGGTGACCCCGACTGGACCTTAGTTATCGCGGGAGGCGGATCACAACTCCCTCATTCCCCCTGAGCGACAGGTCAGTCAAAGGCTCCTTACCATCTCGATCGAGATGGCTGGATAGCACCACCTGCCCCTCGTTCTCCCCGGGAATACTGATCGTACAGGGGTCGGAACTGAAGTTCAGCGCGACCGCGAAGCGCTCATCCACCCATTCGCGAAGATAGACATAGGTCTCATCCGGCTGATTATCTAATCCTCGATACGTCCCGCGGAACAAGGCTGGCGACGCCTTGCGGAGCTCGAGCAGGGCTGAGTAGAGGCTGTAGATCGAGCTAGCGTCGATCTGCTGGGTAGCCACATTTTGCTCGTTGGAGCGATAGTGGATAGGAAGCCACGGATCAGGCGAGAGTGAGAATCCTGCACCGGACGAAGCATTCCACTGCATCGGCGTACGCGAGGCATCACGCGACAAATGCGGAAGCCCAGCTAGCTTAGGCCAAGGATCCAGCGAGTTGATCCCCACATTATCCATATCGAGCATCCCGATTTCATCGCCATAGTAAATAATGGGCGTGCCGCGAAGCGTAAGGAGCATGATGGCCGCCACTCGCGCCTGTGCCTCACCCCAGCGGGAGGCCATCCGAGGCTCATCGTGGCTGCCAACCACCAGCGTTGCCTGCGCTCCAGGCGGCAGCGCGCCCTCGAACGCTTCTACGTAGTGACGCAATTTCGGAGCCTCCCATGGGAGATTGACCAGACTCACGTTCAGAACCAATTGAAATTCATCGTTGCGGCCGTAGTACTGCGCCGCGATGCTCGGATCCAACGAATAAACCTCTCCAAGCAACAGCCGATCGCCGGGATAGACATCCGCCAGAGCGCGCATATCGCGCAGGATGCCGTGAAGTTCAGGCCGGTTCTCATTATAAATTCGCAGCTGGTCGCCGGAGGAGCCGGTGTCTTTACCAAAATCAGTCTCTGTCCGAGGTGGGTTATCGCTGAATTGATCGTCCTTAATCACGGGCAGCACGGCATCTACGCGAAAGCCATCCACGCCGCGATCAAGCCAGAAATTCAACACCGAATGCATGGCCTCCACGACCTCTGGGTTCCGCCAATTCAGGTCGGGCTGTTCTTTCAGGAAGGAATGCAGGTAGTACTGCTCCGTTTCTTGATGCCAGGCCCAGGCCGGTCCGCCGAAGTAG
>CAYZXF010000112.1:0-2338 GCA_964482355.1 uncultured Anaerolineaceae bacterium
TTCATGACGATCCGTTCTCCTGCCACTGGGACGTGGGGTTAAGGTCGATTCTTACCCTGCCTCGAAGGCTGCCAAGAGGTCTTCAGGTGACAATCCCTCTTCCTCTAGTCGGGTCTTCAATCGCTTCCTTGCATCATGCAGTAGCTTGTAGAGCGCGTTGCGATTGGTACTCATCCGCCGGGCTACCTCTTCCAGCGGCATTCCGTGGATCTGCGTAGCGACCAACACTTCGCGCTGTTTGTCGGTAAGTTCTTCGGAAATTACCCGCTGCAAATGCTCGATCATGTCGCTTTGTTCGGCGATGATGTCCGGGCTGGCCTCGTGAGCCGCCAGAATCGCTCGCGGGCCTTCTCCTGGAGCGTTTTCGGTTAGTTCGTCGAGCGAGACATCTCGCCAGCGCTTTCTCCGCAGCTCAGTGAGTGCAATTCGTACAGCAATCTTGTGCACCCAGGTCGTGAACTTGCTCCTGCCTTCGAAGCCTTGCAGGTTGTCCAGCACCCGCAGTAGCGTATCTTGCGCCACTTCCTCAGACAGAGATTCGAATTGTGGATCCGAGGGCTTCAGCCACTTGGAAAGCGCATATGGAAGCCCGCGCATGATGATTGCCCGCAGGTCAGAGAGGGCTATCTCCTGTGCCTCGCCAGGTTCGGATAGCTCGCTGATCCATTGCTCGTTGGATCTTTCAGTCGACGCCATGTGCGCAGCTGAGTATACCTTCCGAGCGTTCCGCCTTTCATCGTGATCGGGCCTGGCAGGGTCGCTGTCGCGCCCGCGCAGAACGGTAAGTTATCCTACCTTCGGGCCGTCTAGATTATCGAGCTTAACCGGGCAGGAGATTGATCTTATGGAAACCGTTTTTGGAATTCTCACCGTTGAAGATTGGATGGCCTTCTTGCGGATCGCGGTTGGCCTGTGGTGGCTGGAAAGCGTTCGGCACAAGCCATTGCGCAAATTCGTAAGCGGCCAGATGACAAACTGGGTCTCTGATCTCGCCGACAACCACCCTGTTACCGCCTATGGCACGCTAATCAAGCGCACGGTGGTTCCCAGCGCTTCATGGTTTCCTTATCTAAACCTCGCGGGAGAGTTGGCGGTCGGCATCGGATTAGTTTTCGGTATCTTCACACCGTTTGCAGCTTTGGTCGCAATATTTTTGAACCTCAATTATCTGGCCTTGGCCGGGGTGCGCCCAACGAAGGACATCAACGTCAATCGCTGCTATCAGTGCGAGCAGGGCCAAAACCTCATGATGATCGCCTCTGAGATCGTGATCTTTGCGACCGGTGCGTGGGCGGTTTGGAGCCTGGATAGTCTCCTGGGGTTGTTTTAGATATGACCCTCGACGCATTCCCTCCTCTCGCAAATTGGGCACCGACCCGCGACACCCTGAGTCAGTATGCGACCGCAATTGGAGTCGTCCCGAGAGCGCTTGCAGAGCCGCACCCGAAGTGGTGGCACATCAGCCTCAAAGTGCAGGAGCATGGAGCTGCGACCGATCCAATTCCGCATCCAAATTCCAGCGGAGTCACCTTTCAACTGCTGATGAACTTGAGTGCTCATGCAGTTGATATTTCTACCAGTGAGGCAGTTACCCGCAGCCTGAGTATGACCGAGGGCCTGAGTTCCACAGAGTTTGGCAATCGTTTGCTATCGATGCTCGGAGAGCTTGGAATTGAGGCAGAGTTTGAGCGAGAGATATTCGAGAATGATGATCCTCGATCTTACGACCCGCAAGCCGCGAGAGCATTTGGGAAGGTTTTATTCAAGACCGCCCAGGTTTTAGAGTCTCACCGAACCAGCCTCAGCGGAGAGGCCGGACCAATACAGCTCTGGCCCCATAATTTCGATTTGGCCTTTGAATGGTTTGGAACGCGGAAAGTACCCCACGGAGAAGGCGCCGACGCCCAAAAGATTCCTTCTCAAATCAATTTCGGGCTCGCGCCAGGCGACAGCAGCCATGAGGAGACCTACTATTATTCCAACCCGTGGCCCTTCGAAGACTCATTCACTGACCATAAGTTACCGGGCAACGCTCGGTGGTTCACTGAGAGCTGGCAAGGCACTCTCTTACCTTATAAAGATATGGTCGGAGACGACACAGGCGAGGAAGTGCTGGCAGCCTACTTCAAGGCCGTGTACGACATCGCTTCCCCCATGCTGAACGAGTAATTGATCTTGATCGGTGAGCCAGAGCCGAAGCTTATGGCGTGATAAGCTAAGCCCTCAATCTAGTCTCTACTTTCGAATGTCACGAAACAACAATCCGTTAATCCTCGCGCTTACTGGAGACTATTTTTTCATTCCACGGTTAGAAGACGCGGCTAGCGCTCTTGGGTAC
>CAYZXF010000113.1:0-15125 GCA_964482355.1 uncultured Anaerolineaceae bacterium
CAACGCAGGCGAATCCAGCTTGTTATAATCGCCACCTTGTGACGAGCAGCCGGCGCTTCAGAAGGGTGCTGTGGTTTGGAGGCGGGGTGCTGGCGGCCGCGACTCTCTTGCTGATCGTCTATCAAGTCCCCCCCGTAAAGTTTCGGCTTGAATGGCGCCTCGATGCCTTCTCGGGGATCGTTCGAGGCTGGATCCGGCCTGACCAGACGCTCCCGACCCCGGTAAGTGTTTCAGGCACATCATTCCAGCCGTTTGTATTGCCAACCAGAAGCGCGAATTCGTCGAGCACCGAAACCACACCCATGCCATCTCCCACCGCGCTCCCCTCCGCAGCGTCTTTACCAGCGCCGACCTGGGAAAAGCAGGATTGGAACAACTGCGGCCCAGCTACGCTGGCCCTGAATTTAAGGTACCACGGCTGGGAAGGCGATCAATTCGATATTTCGGATCTGCTTAAGCCAGATCGAGGGGATAAAAACGTCAATGTCGAAGAACTGGCCTTTTATGTTCGCACGCAGGCCGGCTGGCTTAACGCCGACTTTCGGGTGGGGGGAACGATCGACCAGCTCAAGAGCTTCATTGCGGCCGGCTTCCCGGTGATTGTAGAAAAAGGGTTTGTTCTGGATGAGAACGACGGAGGAGGCGGATGGGCCGGGCACTACCTGCTGCTCACAGGCTACGACGACGTAAACCAGACCTTTACCGTCCAGGACACGAACCCCGGGACGGGCGGACCGGATCGAAGCATCACCTATCAGGATTTGGATGAGGGCTGGCGTGAATTTAACCGAGTCTACCTGTACATTTATCTCCCTCAAGATGAAGCCCGGATTCAGTCGATCCTTGGACAGCACGCAGATCTCGATACCAATCGTTCGTCCGCACTAGCTGCGGCACAAAGTGAGATTGAAGGCGACCCGCAGGATCCGTACGGCTGGTTCAATCTGGGATCCAATCTGGTGTACTTCGAGCGATATGGTGAAGCGTCACTAGCCTTTGATAACGCACTGTCGCTTGGACTTCCGTGGCGCTTTACGCGATATCAGTTTGGCCCGTACATCGCCTACTTTAATCAGGGCCGATTTCAGGACGTAATCGACCTGGCTGAAGCTACTTTATTCAGGACCTACAAGGCCGAAGAATCCTTGCTCTGGCGCGGCTGGGCTAATTTCCGACTTGGGGATCTCAACAGCGCGGTGGTGGATTGGCGCGAAGCGCTTGAATACAACCCAAATTATCAGGACGCGAAATACGCGTTGGACTACGTGGGGTCTACTCCTTGATCCCACAGCCTAAATAGCCGTGTGCGGTATGATTGACCCCCACACGAAAAGGACCAAGGTGCGCGTATGATGATCAGTGACAAGATGAACCAGGCAATGAACCAGCAAATCGGGAGCGAGCTTGGTGCTTCCAACCAGTACCTGCAGCTTGCCTCATATTTTGCGAGCGAAGACCTTCCGGTCTTGGCGTCATTCTTCTTCCGCCAGTCGGACGAGGAACGAGAACACGCCATGAAGTTCGTTCATTACGTTCTCGACACCGGTGGAAAGGTGAAAGTCCCCGCACTCGAGGCCGCCTCACCGGACGTCGGCTCAGCGGAGCAGGCGGTGGGGATGGCGCTCGATTGGGAGAAGACCGTAACCGAGCAAATTAATGAGCTTCAGAAGCTCGCGACCGAAGAGGGAGACTACGCAGCCAAAGGATTTCTGGGCTGGTTTTCAAGCGAGCAGGTCGAAGAGGTGTCATCTATGGGCGAGCTGCTCCACACGATTCAACGCGCGGGCGACCACATGCTGCTCGTCGAAGATTTCGTGTCTCGGCGTGGCGACCCTCACAGCTGAGATTAGCCTCCCCGGCATTTCAACGCTCCCGCCCACGGTGCACTCTGGGCGGGTTTTCTCTATAGATGCGAAGTAAGAAAGATTTAAGCTTTCCGGGTGACACTTGGATAGATGATCCCCCTCAATCTGAAGCTCCTTTTGAGCGTTCCCCTGCTTGTGATTTTGGCTGCCTGTGCAGGTAGGCCTGAATCCTCAGTTCCAACTCCCACATCTACTGCTACTGCAGAACGCGCATCTCCTACAGAGCAGCCTGCAAAGGAAGTTAACTCTGGAGAGCTTCCCAACGGTGTAGCCACGCGCTACATGTACGATCTCTCCAGCCGCGATCGAGAGTTGGGTGCGGCGGCACTGGAGGCAGTGCTGGAGGCGAACGACCAGCGCTTTATTGCCGTGCTGATCGAAGTGATGAGGGGCACCGAGGTGGGGATGTTTCTGGGTACGGACTACGATTCGACCGTATCGGGCCTCGAATCCTTGAGCGGCGAATCCTTTGGCGCTAACTGGCCGGCATGGGTCGAATGGTATGGAGCGACCGATCTGACGCCTCCGCCAGGTTTCATCGGATGGAAAGGCGACGTGCTCAGCTTCATCGACCCTCGTTTCGCCGATTTCCTTAAGGATGATGCACCTTCACAAATCCGAGCGGAGGAGATCCAGTGGGGAGGGGTTTCGGTTGATGGGATCCCGGCCCTGGATAATGCGCCCATGGTTCCGGCAGATCAGGCCGACTATCTGCTGCCGGGAGAGCCCGTGTTCGGAGTGGCTATCAATGGGGACGTGCGTGCATACCCGCTCCGGATCATGGACTGGCATGAGATGGCCAACGATGTTGTGGGGGGAGTGCCGATGTCGCTGGCGTACTGTACGTTGTGCGGCGCAGGGATTGCATTCGACGGAAGAGCTTCCAATGGCCAGACATATGATTTTGGATCCTCCGGCTTTCTGTATCGAAGTAACAAGCTAATGTACGATCGACAGACCCGGACCCTATGGAATCAACTGACTGGCGAACCCGTATTGGGTGAGCTGGTTGAAGAGAATCTTGCGCTCGAGTTGCTGCCGGTCGTGCTCACTTCATGGGAAGATTGGCTCGCTCAACATCCCGATACACAGGTGCTTGGGCTGGAAACCGGCTACGAGCGTTTCTATCTCCCGGGTGCTGCGTACGGTGACTATTTCTCATCGACCTCCACCATGTTTCCGGTTTGGCAGCGGGGCGACCAGCTGGACACCAAAGATCGAATCTACGCCCTTCGTATCGAAGGCACTCCGAAGGCTTATCCGCTCAATGACATTCTTATTGAGGGTGTGGTGAACGACGAACTCGCCGGCACAAATGTGGTGCTGGTGGCAAATCGCGGTTCGCTGTCGGTCCGTGGGGAAAATCGCCGCGTCGGTGCGGTGGTCTATGATGCGGGCGGAGAAGTGCGGGCGTTCGACCGAGGCGATGAGCGGTTCTCCGCTACTGAAGATCCGGACGTGGTTGTCGACTCGCAAGGCAGGGAGTGGCGGGTAACCGAAGAGGCGCTGATAGGCCCCGACGGCGGAACCGCACCACGCATCAATGGTCACCTGGCTTACTGGTTCGGCTGGTTCGCATTCTTCCCGAATACACTCGTATATGGAAGCGAACTGGGGGAGGGCTGAGAAATGAGTCGCAGAACGTGGATCGTGATCGGAGTGTTGGTTCTACTCGCCTTGCCGTTAGCATGGTATTTGATCTCACCGCTTTTCATCGATAAGGAGGTCGACGAGGCTTTCCCGACTCTTACTGTGGAAGCGACAGAGACCATGGCTGCGGCCGCCGCCGAGCCCGACGAAATGATGGAAGAGGCGATGCCGGCGGGCGATATGGCTAGCATGAGCATCCTGGCTCAGGGCGAGTTCTATGATCTGGGAGGACATCCCGGCACCGGCACCGCCACGGTGTACGAACTGGCGGATGGCTCCCGGGTGCTGCGCCTTGAGAACTTCGAGGTGATCAATGGCCCTCAACTGCATGTATGGCTCGTGCCGCCGGATCCGGTTCCCGACGCTGTGGGACGTGAAATTCCAGGCTACTTTGACGCCGGGCCACTGAAGGGAAATATTGGGGATCAAAATTATGAGATCCCCGCCGATCTCAACCTGGCAGACTATGGGTCGGTGGTGATCTGGTGCGTCCCATTCCGAGTGCCGTTCAATGCGGCTCCGCTGAGCCCGCCGTGATGCAATCAGCCATATGAGTATTCAAAAAGACATTCTGGTCGTCGAAGACGAGGACAATATTCGCGAGGTAATCGGCCGCTATCTCGAACGCGAAGGCTTCAACGTGCGTGAAGCTGCCGATGGCTATGCGGCTCTAGATGCTATTTCTGAGAAGGAACCCGATTTGATCGTGATGGATCTCATGCTGCCTGGAATCGATGGGCTGACGCTGACCCGGCAGGTGCAGCAGCAATCCGGAACTCCGATCATCATCCTGACCGCACGGGGAGACACCAGTGACCGAATTCGCGGGCTCGACTGGGGAGCGGACGACTACCTCCCCAAGCCGTTCAGCCCCCGCGAGCTGGTGTCCCGTATTCATGCCGTGCTGCGCAGGGTGGGAGAGGCAACGATCTCCGAGATCGCCTTCGGGGAGGTCACCATGGCGCACAGTTCGAGGCAGGTGGAAGTGAGCGGCCAATCGGTGTCGCTGACTGCACGCGAGTTCGATCTGCTGTGGTTCATGGCTGGCCATCCTAATCAGGTGTTCAGCCGAGAGAGTCTGCTGGATAATGTCTGGGGCCCGGATTTCAGCGGGGACCCATCAACGGTGACGGTGCATATGCGCCATCTGCGAGAAAAGGTTGAAGAGAACCCTTCTGCACCGCTTCATCTGGTAACTGTGTGGGGCGTGGGGTATCGCTTTGATAAATAGTCGACGGCTCAATTTCCTTATCACCATGAGGCTGACTAACCACCGTGTGGGCGCAGGGTGTCGCTTTGGTAAATAGTCGGCGACTGACCTTTCTTTTCACCCTGGGGCTGACTTTGGCCGCCACTCTCGGCCTGGCCGCACTGGTCATGCGTCCCAGCCCGCAGGAGCTGCTCGATTTAGCGATCATGTTCGCGATCGCCGGTCTGGGAGCTTCGCTGGTTGGCTTCGTTTCGGTACAGGCGGGCTGGTGGCGCCGAGCTACAAGCCTCACTCAAACGCTGACGGTCGGCCATGTATTGGCAGCATTGTTCGGTCTGGTAATCGTGCTGCTTGCGGCCAGGCTGATGTTCATCAGCGAGCACGACCTGGCGCTCGCCGGCGTGCTGTTGTTCTTTGCCAGCAGCGTCGCGGTGTCGTTCGGTTACTTCTTTTCAACTTCCATCACGCAACGGCTCAAGGTGCTCGATCGAGCCGCAAATCGCTTGAGCAAGGGCGATTTTGCAGTACGAGTTGAGATACCTGGCCGGGATGAAGTGGCGGAACTGGGCCAGGCCTTCAACGTAATGGCCGAACGCCTCGAAAACGCCGAGCGAGAATCTGAGCAATTAGAAAGGGCTCGACGGGAATTCATTGCTGGGGCATCACACGACCTGCGAACGCCGCTTGCAGCCCTGAGGGCCATGCTTGATGCGATCGCAGAGGGAGTGGTCGATGACCCGACGGACTACATTCGCCGAAGTCAGCGCGTGATTACACAGATGAGCAATCTTGTGGATGATCTTGTTGAACTCGCCACGCTGGACAGCGGCGCTGCCCCTATGGAACGCTCTCCGACCTCGATCGAGGAGGTCATCGAAATTGCAATGGAAGGTGCGGTGCTCAAGGCGGAAACGAAGGGCATCGCGCTGACCGGTCCTGAGCACGGCGATCTGCCGTTGATTCCGATGGCTGCAAATAAAATCGGACGAGTGCTCCAGAATCTGCTCGACAATGCCCTCGACCACACCGCCTCGGGCGGAGAGGTAGTCATATCGGCCCTCGAGCGGAATGGCACGGTGGAGGTGGCGGTTCAGGACGATGGAGAAGGGATCCGCCCTGAGAACTTGCCGCATATCTTTGAGCGCTTCTATCGTGAACAGACGAGCAGGCCCAGAGCGGATAATGAGTCCGGCGGCGTGGGGCTTGGGCTGGCAATCGCCAAAGAGCTGGTGGAGGCGCATGGAGGCCGCATTTGGGCCGAGAGCGAGTCCGATGGCGGCACCCGCATCACGTTTGCGCTTCCCAAGGAGCCCTCCGAATGAAGCTGGCAGTCATTCTAGGAGTGATGTTGGTTGCGGCGTGTGCGCCTAAAGCGTCCGAACCCATCCCTATCAATCAAATACCCTTAGAGCAGGAGCCAACTATGGAAGTTAAGCAGGTAGCCCTGCAAAATCTAGGCCCAGCCCCTGAGCTGCAGAACGAGATCTGGCTGAATACCGATCACGCGTTGCGCCTAGCGGACCTACGCGGCAGTGTGGTTCTGATCGACATGTGGACCTTTGGCTGAATTAACTGCCAAAGGGTAATCCCGAGCCTCCGTGCGTGGCACACACAATACGAAGACCAGGGCTTGGTAGTGATTGGCAATCACTATCCTGAATTTTCCTACGAAAGCGACCTCGACAACTTGAAGGAGGCGCTGGTTCGTCTGGACGTTCCGTATCCAGTCGCCCAGGACAATGAACGGAAGACATGGGCCGCTTACGGCACGCGATTCTGGCCCACGCTGTTCCTCATCGACAAACAGGGCAATATTCGTTATCAGCACATCGGTGAGGGCGCCTATCAGGAGACCGAAGCCGCCATCCAATCGCTGCTCGCAGAGCCTTATTCAGAGTCGTAATCAAGCCTGGATTGCACCACGCTTCCACGCAGTAAATTTCCAATCTTTGTGTCATAACTGAACCCTGACAGACACGCCGACACGCAGAATAACCCCCTTCAACCCCCAGAGGCAGGCCGCATAGCGTTACAGGGCCGTTGTGCTATACTGCCGCGCTGTGGATGCCGGAGGAAAGACCACGCAACGCGCCGTGGTCTGGCTACGCCACCTCGGTTTGGATTCGTTGGTGGCTGACATCCTAGAGGCCGCTGGCCCCTTTACAACGTTCCTAGCTCAGCTCAGTTACATGGCCGTCCCGTTTCTTGGGGATGGCCTGGATGAACTTGGGCGCTCGCTGGAGCAACCAGAGGGGCTTATTCAAGAGTTAAGGGAAGGCTCATGACGGCCATCGACCTGCAGGGTCTGTTGTTGCTCTTTGCATTTTTGGGGCTGATGCTGGGATCAGCCGCCATCAGCCGTCGTTTCCCCGCTACTTTTCGCCAAATCGCCGCATTTGAAGCTCTTGGAAAGGCAATTGAACGCGCCGTTGAGGCGGGAGACCGCGTTCACCTCTCGCTTGGCACCGGTTCCGTCATCGGCCCCGAAAGCGCGCCTGCCTTTGCAGGCCTAGCAGCCCTCACTCGGATCGCCCGCGCTACCTCAATGAGCGATCGTCCCGCGGTGGTTACTGCGGGAGATGGAGCGATGGCAATCCTGGCTCGCGATACGCTTCGTAGTTCCTACGGCGAAGTGGGCGCCGCTGATCTTTACGACCCTACCTCCGGCCGTCTTCTAGGGCCGACCCCCTTCTCCTATGTCGCTGGCTTGCCGGCGGTTTTGACCAATGAGAGCGTTTCCGTGCACATGCTCAGCGGCTTTTACGGTTTCGAAGCCGGCCTGGCCGCTGAATTCGGTGAGCGCGCGCGAGCCTTCGTGATCGGCGGGACCAGCGAAGTTCAATCGCAGGCTCTGCTCTATGCGACTACGCAGAATCCCCTGCTGGGAGAAGAAGTCTTTGCCAGCGGCGCCTACCTTGGCGCCGGGAATCTCCATAAGGCCAGTCTTCGAGCGCAAGATGTCATTCGGATCGCACTCATTATTCTGATCCTGCTAGGCGTGATCACGGCCACCTTCGGGAATCTGATATGAAATTATTCAGGACCTCAGCGCTGTGGGCCGCGGTGGCGGCGGCAGTGGGCGGGTTTGTCCTGCTTGGCTACTTCGTAGATTTCGATTTCATTCAGAACATCCGATTACTCTTCATGCGGTGGGCGGCGCTATTGGCGGCGGCCGCATTGCTTGTAGGCCTGACGAACCTAGCGCAGGTGCACTGGCGCAAGCTAAGCCAGACCGAGGAAGGCTGGATCTATAGCGCGCTGCTGATCCTGGCATTCCTCGTCACACTCGTTCTGTCACTGGTTTTCGGGCCGGACGACGACGTTACACTCTTCATCTTTGAATATCTCCAATTTCCGATTGAAGCCGGGCTGATGGCCCTGCTGTCAGTCACGCTACTGGTGGCGGGATTTCGCCTGGTAACTCGACGCCGCGACCTATTTAGCTTGCTGTTCCTTGGCACGGCTTTGCTGGTCATGATAGGAACCGGGCCAGCGTTGGGCGGCTCGGAAGGACCGATAACCGTTGTCATGCGGGACATGCGAGCCTGGATCTCACAAGTATGGTCTGCAGGCGGCGCACGCGGAATCGCTCTCGGAGTTGCACTGGGGGCAACGACCACCGGATTGCGAGTATTACTGGGCGCCGATCGGCCCTATGGATCTTAACTAGTGGAAGAAATACTTTGTCCTATGTGCGGCACCCCAAATCATGGGGATGCTGAAGAATGTACAAATTGCGGGGCGCGCCTCAAACCACTCGATGTGAGCGGGAGCTCCGGAGAAGCGGAAGATTGGTTGGAGCGTATCCGCGAAGAGGCGGAGGAATCTCCTCCCCCCAGCAGCGCTGGAGGATCTGCGTCGGTAGATCCTGACCAGGGTTCCATCGAGGGCGCCGATGACTTTAGCGAGCTGAGAGCGGCTGATACGGGCGGGGACAGCGGTTCTGAAGCTGAGAGTGCTGAAGAGGAAGTTCCCGAATGGTTGAAGCGGGTCCGAGAGAAGAAAGCGGAAGAACCATCAGATTCGGACCAATCCGCGCCAGAGGATGCCCTTCGAGCTGCGGCAGCTGAAGCTCCTGCTTCAGATGATCCTGCGCCTGAGGACGCCCTTCGAGCGGCTGCAGCTCAAGCGGCTGATGACCCAGATCCTCTAAAATCTGACGAACCAACCCCCGATGACGCCCTGCGTGCGGCCGCGGCCGATGTTCCATTGGAGGCCGAGCAGCCAGACGGACCGTCTGAAAGCGTCGAACAGACTTCCGAGGAACAAGATGTCCCTGAGCCAAAATCCGAACCCGCGTCCGAAGGGGAGTCTCCGGATTGGCTCGAAGCAATGGAAAGTGAAGACGGGGTGTCCGAAGCGGATCTTCCGCATGTACCGGCTCTCGTCGGCGGGGCGGAAGAGCCAGCCGATGAAGAGCCAGGCGATTTAGGAATCCCCGATTGGCTGGGGGAGATCGAACCGCTCGAAGACGAATCTGCATCCACACCCCAAGAGGGGTCTCCGGACCTAGCCCCCGCAACCCTTCCCAATTGGCTGGAAGCCATGCGCCCGGTCGATACCTTTCGGTCGGTGGTCGAAATTGAGCCGGAAGACGATCAAGCCGTTGAATCTGTGGGACCGCTCGCCGGACTCAGCGGTGTGCTGCTTGCTGAGCCGGTTGTTGCTATGCCGCGCACCTCAAGCGTGGGCTCCTTGGAGCTCGACGTTTCCGAGCGCCAGTACGCTCAGGCAGAGCTGCTTCATCGATTGGTTGAAGAAGAGGAGCAGGAAGCGCCTGCGATGCCTAAACGAGGAGTCCGCCTGGCGGTTTTTCGCTGGGCGATTGCGGCGGTTGTCCTTATTGCTGTTTCGCTCCCAATACTTACCGGCGCACCGAGCTTTGCCTTGCCGAGCCTCGAGCCGCGTGAGCTTGGCGCTCTGTTCAACCTGGTTGAGCGCTTGCCCCTAGAGCAACCGGTGCTTGTGGTGTTTGACTATGAGCCGGGGTATGCCGGAGAGCTTGAGGCAGTTTCCGGCGCATTCTTGGACCAGATGATGGCCCGCGGGCTTCCCTTGGCCAGTATGTCCACCCGACCGACCGGATCAGCGCTCGCTCTTCTCGCATTAGCGCCATTTGTCGACCGCTACGGATACGAAAACGGCCAAAACATCGTGAACCTGGGCTATCTCTCGGGCGGACAGACGGCGGTACAGCTCTTTGCCATCAGCCCGCGTGAGGCGGTATTAGAAGGATTTGCCTTGCCTGAGCAGGTCCAAGAGGTTTGGGAAACCCCCGTTTTGGATGAAGTCGAAGTGCTTTCGGACTTTGGCATGGTTGCGGTCATCACCGCCGACAGTGAATCGGCGCGCGTTTGGGCAGAGCAGGCGCGTCCCAATATGGGCGACACACCGCTAGTGGTTGTGCTGTCGGCAGGTGCCGAACCTCTGGTTCGTCCGTACTTCGAGGGCACCGATCGAACGATCGGCGGAATCCTGTCGGGGTTGCCTGCCGCAGTCGCCTATGAACTTCGTAATGGCCGGCCGGGGCTTGCACAGGAGCGCTGGGATGCTTTTGGCAGCGCCATGCTTGCGGCCGAACTCGTGTTGCTGGCCGGAGTCGGCTACGGTCTCTTTATCTGGTGGAAGGGTCGCAGCCCGGCATAGGCCTATGGATACCGCAGATCTGATCGCGAGTTTCGTAGCCTCCGTGCTGACCATCATGGTGCTCAGCTACCTGATCGGCGACAATCCGCTATTCAAGCTTGCCATGCACCTGCTGATCGGCGTTGCCGCAGGCTACGTGGGCGCGGTTGCAGTGCACAACGTGTTGATCCCCGGTCTGATCGAACCGATCCTGGAGGCGGGTCTGCCCGGACTGGCGGACCCTCAACTGATCGTTACGGTGATCGTTCCACTCATTTTGGTTGTCCTACTCTTCCTGAAAGTTGCTCCATCTACCGCTCGCTACGGTACGGTCTCGATGGTTCTGCTGGTAGGAGTCGGCGCAGCAGTGATTGTGGGAGGAGCCATTACCGGAACCCTGATTCCGCTGACATTGGATTCAATGGACACCCTCAATCCGAGTGCCGTGAATCAGCTAACCGGCGAATCCGGCATAGAACGCCTGCTGAACGTCATCATTGTGCTGATCGGCACGCTAACCACCCTGTTTTACTTTCGGTTTACGGTCCGCAACACCGATGTTGAAACACCGTTTGCTATCGTTGCCGGCGCAAGAATTCCTGGGCCGCTAACGATTATTAAAGGGATTGGCAAGGGATTTATTGCCATCACCTTCGGAGTGATGTATGCCGGCGCCGTGGCAGCCACTTTGATCGTGCTTGCCGAACGAGTGCAGTTTATCTGGGACACCGTTACAGGAGTGATTGACAGCATCGGATGAAAGCATGAGCACAATACTTGAGGCCGATACCCTTTTAGCGGTTGACGTTGGAACGGTCA
This sequence comes from uncultured Anaerolineaceae bacterium, assembly GCA_964482355.1. Taxonomy (GTDB): domain Bacteria; phylum Chloroflexota; class Anaerolineae; order Anaerolineales; family E44-bin32; genus JADFRG01. The sequence goes on from CAYZXF010000113.1 coordinate 11,170, forward strand.
ACACGCGGGTCAGCTTGTTTGACGTCGTGGACGGTCGGTATCGCATGGTCGCTACCGGTCGCGCTTCATCCACCGCGGGGGCTCCGGTTTTCGATGTTCGAGAGGGTATGCATGTCGCCCTGGACGAGGTCAGTGAGATCACCGGCAGGCCGTTCTTTGACGAATCCGATGCGCTCGTTATGCCCACCACGAACTCCGGAACTGGAGTGGACGCTTTTGTCTCGACCGCCTCCGCCGGTCCGCATGTTCGAACCGTGTTGGTAGGTCTGATGCCGGGCGTCTCGATGGAAAGCGCTCGTCGCCTGGCGAGCTCGACCTACCTGAATGTCGTTGAAGAGATTGGTTTGATGGATGAAAGGCGGGAAGCAGAGCTAGTAGACGCAATGCTTGATGCCAAGCCTGACCTCATCCTGATGGTAGGAGGCACGGACAGTGGTGCGACGGCCAGTGTAATTCGGCAAATCGAGACCGTAAGTTTGGCAACCAGCCTGCTTCCCACGGTTGAGCGGCCTGCGCTGGTATTCGCCGGCAACACCAGTCTTGGAGCGGCGGTGGTGGAGCATTTTCAAGACATTTCCAAGGTTGAGATCGTTTCCAACATCCGGCCCGACCTGGAGCACGAGGAACTCGGACCGGCGCGCTTAAAACTTGCCGAGATCGTCAATCAACTGCGCTCTAAGCGCATCGCTGGGTTTGAAGACCTAAACGGTTGGTCCGGCGGCTACATGATGCTCACCGCGGATGCGTTTGGCCGAGTGGTTCGCTACCTGAGCCAGGTATACGACCCCGACAAGGGAGTGTTGGGGATCGATGTCGGAGCCAGTCACGTAACCATAGCGGCGGCCTTCGATGGGGTATTGAACAATAAAGTGCACTCCGACTTAGGACTGGGAAATTCCCTCCCCGGGCTCCTGCGTTATGCGTCTGTGGCCGATGTCTCGCGCTGGCTTCCTACCGAGGTCCCCGATGCTGAAGTACGCGACTACATATTCAACAAGGCTATCTATCCGGGCACGATCCCGGCAGAACTTACCGACCTCCACATTGAGTATGCGTTGCTCCGAGAGCTGGTCCGAGCCGGCTTATCGCTCTCCAGGAGCGACTGGGCGGTGGGTGCGGGTTCCGAATTGATGCCGCCACTCGAACCGATTATCGCTACCGGTGGGGCGATTGCCCGAGCGCCAAGGCCCGGCTACGCTGCGCTGGCCTTGCTCGACGCCGTACAGCCGCGAGGCATCACCACCCTGGTATTGGATCCCTACAATCTGGTGCCAGCGGTAGGCGCGGCAGCGGGTTTGCTGCCGATGATTACGGTGCAGGTGCTGGAATCGGGGAGCTTCGTTAGTTTAGGCACGGTTGTTTCGCCGGTTGGCAGGGGTCGAGAAGGCAAGCCGGTACTGCGGATCCGCATCGAACCCGAGAGTGGTGGCGAACCCATCGAAGGGATTGTTCGCTATGGCCAACTCGTATTGCTGCCGCTTCGCCAGGGTGAACATGCTCGAATGACGTTGCGTCCGGAGAAGGGATTCGATGTCGGGTTTGGCGGACGGGGAAAAGCGGGCGCTTTGCGAGTTGCGGGTGGTGCATTAGGTGTCATTATTGATGCGCGCGGCAGACCGCTTGAATTGTCCAATGACCCTGCGCATCGCCGAGAACTCAATCAGAAGTGGCTCTACGATATCGGAGCCATGATACAGAGCGAACCATGATCGCCAATCATCTGCCACGTATCAGACATATTCTGCCCATGACCACGGTACAGCGCGAGCGAAAGCTCGACGGGCCAGGGGTGCTGACAGTCAGAGTACGGGAAAAAGTGCAGTCGACCGATGTGATAGCAGAGGTGCAGCCTCGACCGCGACACCATTTTCTCGATCTGGCATCGGCGCTCGGTGTCTCGGATGCTGACGCGGCGCGCCTGCTGCGTGTGGACTTGGGCAGCAATGTTCAAGCGGGACAAATATTGGCGGGTCCAGCTGGCATTGCCAGACGCACCGTACGGGCGCCAGCAAATGGCAAGGTGCTGTCCCTCTCGAGGGGCAGGGTGCTTTTCGAGGCGCGCGAAGAACCGCGCGCGATTCACGCCGGAATACCAGGCGAGGTCACCGACTCCGACGGGGCGAGCTCGATCACCATACTGGCGGTGGGGGCACTGATTCAAGGTGCATGGGGAAATGGCCGCCGCGGATGGGGAGTATTGCGCGATGTCGGTGAGAGCCGAAGCGCACGGCTGGAGCCCAATGAGCTCGATATGATGCTGCGTGGCGCAGTGGTGCTGGTTGGAGTGGTCGACGATGCAAAGTCGCTCCAACAGGCAATAGAGATTCCAATTCGCGGCCTGGTATGCGGAAGCATGGCTTCAGAACTTATCCCAATCGCACTTCGCATGCCGTATCCGATATTGGTGACGGAGGGCTTTGGGACAACTCCAATGAACTCTCCTACCTACGACCTGCTCAGCACAAACGCAGGCAGGGAAGCGAGTGTGGAAGCGTCGCTGTTGGAGCCGTATGAGCCTCAGCTGCCTGAAATCCTGGTTCCGCTTCCTGCCACGCAGGACGTGAAAAGCCCGGAACGGATCGTGCAACTGCAGCCAGGAGTGCGTGTGCGGGCATTGCGAGCGCCTCATATTGGGGCAGTCGGAAACCTGCTGCATTTGATGCCGGGGGTCGAGTCATTCCCAAGCGGTATCTTAGCGCGCAGCGCAATGGTCGAATTGGAGGAGATTGGCTCCGTGGCCATTCCGTTGAGCAATATGGAAGTGATCGCCTGATGGTTTTTGGATCAGATCTTGCAACACATAGCGTACCCGGTCGCGTTGCCTACGTGAATCTTGGTAGGCGTGTGGGGAGGAAATTATGGCAGAAGACTTTGAAGTAACTGGAGGATTGCCCGAGGACGACGAGAATCGTACCTTTGTGATTGCGGCTGCGGGGCTCGGCGGCTTGATCGTGTTGAGCCTGGTCTGTCTGGGGGTATATGCCCTAATCTTGCAGCCACGGCAGAGAGAAGCTGCCGAACAGGAGCCGACCAGCATTGTGCTGACGAATACAGCCGTGGCGCTGGGCCTGACTCTGACCGCGGAGGCGGAGGATTTCACTCCAGTGCCGACGCAGGTGCCTCCTACCGCTGCTCCCACGGCGACCGATACTCCGGTGCCAACACAGGTGGTCGTGCTGCCAACTGACACACCGACTGCCACCCCGTTCACGACACTGCCGACAGTCGCACCGCTGACTGCTACTGCGGCGGCTCAGATGACGCAGACCGCAGAGGCGATTGCAGGTGGAGGCGGGGGTTCGCCGACGCCGACACCCACCGCGCTTCCATCGACTGGCTTTGGAGACGATGTTGGGTTGCCCGGATTGGCGGGTCTGACCGCCTTGTTCCTGGTGGTAATCTTCCTCAGCCGGAAGCTTCGATCGAGAGCAACGCCTGCGGGCTGATCGCATAGCGCATAACTAGGGTTAGTAAAGGGGCCGCGCAATTGAGCGCGGCCCCTTTTTGATTCGGCTGCGGAATTACTCTGAGAGGCTGAGCGTGGCAAGCGCCTCGAAGAACTGGGAGACTCCATTTCCGTCCAAGGCGCTGGTTTCCAAATAGGAGGCCTGGAGCGAGTTAGCGAAATCCTGTGCCTGTTCCGGCTGCTGCGTGCGCTCCAAATCAATCTTGTTCCCCACCACGATAAATGGTTGGTGCTCGACCGCCTCGAGAATCTCATCCCTCCAGCGAGCCAGGCTTTCGAGTGTTTCGGGTTCGGTTACATCGTATACCAGGGCCGAGGCTCGGCTTCCACGATAGAACCCGGCGCGAATAATCTTAAAACGATCCTGTCCAGCCATGTCCCAGATTGAAAGCTTGACAGTTTTCCCGGCCAGATCGACGGTTTGCGTCTGAAAATCTACTCCGATCGTGGCCACGCGTGCCTCTTCGAACTTGCCCTCACAGAAACGGCG
>CAYZXF010000114.1:0-3957 GCA_964482355.1 uncultured Anaerolineaceae bacterium
CGGGTGGCGGGCCAGGAACTCACTCGACTCACCCAACGTTCGAACCGACGCCTCGGGGCTGCGGAAGCGGCCACAATTCAAGCCGGACCATCATCGGGGCTGGCCCTGCAAAGTGGGGACCGCGTAGTGATCACCTCCGCCGGCTTATTGGAATCGAGTCCGGCGGATGGAAAGCCCTTCGTCGATCCGCAGGCCATTCCCGGGCATATCAAGAATCTACCGCCTGAAGATGCCGCCAAGCATTTGGTCAGCATCGCGCTCGGAAGGGATGTGGGGAGCAACGTCACAGTTGCCGTCTTAGGGGAGGCCAAGGAAAAGCGACGGTGGACGGCGGCAGCTCTCGTGGCGGCCGGGTTGGTGGGGGCGTTGCTTCTCGTCGTAGGAGTGATCACGCTGTTAGGCTCACCGGACTCTGACAGCCAGACTGATTTCGGATTTGCCGTCCTCGTGCGCGGCGGCGTTCTCTCCGATATCGGTGACGGCGTGCCTGTTCTAGTAGGGAACCTGGATGCCATTCCCGCGGGTGCGGCATTGTCTGCGCAAACCGATGCCACGCTAGGGATACAAAGTACGTTCGAAGGGAGCACCGATCTTGCCCGCAGCAACGTGTATCTCGAACAAGGCACCGATCTCCTGCTCGGCTCAATCGACCCGCGTGGGAGCGATGGCGGCGCGAGCACAACATTGCTGCAATTGAACCAAGGGACGGTATTGGTGCATCGGCAATCCGGCACCTGGGAATTTCAGGTGCGAGCTCTGACCGAGACGGGGATCCTAATTGGAGCCGGGCCGGCAGCGATGGGGGTGGGAATGCGTGCCGGATCTCTGCAGCTGGATTGCCTTCTCGGAATTTGCCGTTATGAGCCTCCTACTGGAGATGCGATCCTGTTGAGTGGGGGAGAGAGAATACTGGTGGGGTCTTCCTCTGGAGTCATTAATATCCCGCTCGAATCGGTGGCACAATGGAACGAATTATGCGGTGGGTGCGTCCAGGACGGTTGATAGATGTGAGGCCTTCATAAATCTGATATGACCAAGCTAACCATCGACGCACAAGTTGCCCTGCTTATGCAGGGAACCGAATATGGTGATACTGCACTCGCCTCAGCCATGGAATCCGAGCTTCGTGAACGACTGGAGGAAGCGGATCGAGAAGGCCGCCCTCTACGTGTCTATTGCGGATTTGATCCGCGCACCGCCGATCTCCACATCGGGCATATGGTTCCAATTCGCAAGATGCGCCAATTCCAAGAGCTTGGGCATGAAGTTACTTTCTTGATTGGCCGATTTACTTCGTTGGTTGGGGATCCCTCGCATGAGGACAAGGTGCGAGCCCAGATCACGATGGAAGAGGCTACAAAGAACGCCGAGACGTACACCGAGCAAGCCTTCGCCATTCTGGATCCGGATAAAACCCACATCCGTTTCAACGATGAATGGCTGGCCCCGCTAACCTTCGAGGACCTTATCCATCTATCTTCGCATTTCACGGTCCAACAGTTTCTCAGCCGGGAGTCTTTCCGTCAGCGGTTTGACAATGAGGATCCGATCTACGTACACGAGTTCATGTACGCACTGATGCAGTCCTACGACGCCTACTCGCTGAAGACTGACGTTCAAATCGGGGGCACCGACCAACTCTTCAACATCATCACTGCCGCCCGCAAGCTGATGGAGGCATTGGGCGAGAAGCCGAATATCGGCGTCATCTTAGGCATCCTCCCCGGAACGGACGGGGTGATCAAGATGAGCAAATCGCTTGGCAATCACATCCCGCTCAACACGACTCCGGAAGACATGTACGGCAAGGTGATGAGCATTCCCGACAAGGTAATGGGAGAATACATGCGGCTTGCGACGCGCTGGGGGCCTTCCGAGATCACAAAGATTGAAGATGATCTGGCGGCCGGTGAGAGCCATCCGAGAGATACCAAGATGATGCTGGCGCGTGAAATCGTGGAAATCTACTACGGCGAAGGTGCCACAGCGGAGGCGGAAAAGCATTTCCAGAAGGTGTTCCAGCAGGGCGGCGAACCCGAAGACATGGACACCTTCCAGCTCAGCGGTGACACAGGCTTAATCGATGTTATGGCAAATTCCGGGATGGTTTCGAGCCGGAGCGAGGCGCGCCGGCTTGTGAAGCAGGGCGGCGTGCGACTCAATGAAGAGGTCCTGGAAGACCCAAATCAAGATCTGCTTATGGCAGCTGGCGGTGTGCTGCGAGTAGGGAAAAGGCGTTTTCTCAAACTTCTGGCGGCAGACGAATGATGCATGCGGGTCTCGACACTATACACTAATAAACTTTACATAAGTGAAATCAGCTATGCTAAGTCTTATCCCTTGATCACCGCTACCGGCCGCAGCCGAGCCACCTTCTTGGCGATGCCAGCTCTGGCAACCACCTCTACGACCGCGTCCACATCCTTGTAAGCTTGCGGAGCCTCCTCAGCTAGCCCGGCCATCGATCCGGCCCGTATACTGATGCCACGCTTTTCGAGCTCATCTTTGAGCTGATCTCCACGCACGGTCTTCTTGGCCTTCTTTCGGCTCATTGTTCGGCCTGCGCCATGGCAGGTCGAACCAAAGGACTGCTCCATGCTTCCTTCGGTGCCCAGAAGCACCCATGATGCGGTTCCCATGCTTCCTGGAACAAGCACCGGCTGGCCCAGCGGTCGATACTCTTCCGGCAATCCTTCATAGCCTGGGCCAAAGGCGCGCGTGGCGCCCTTACGGTGAACACACACTTCTATCCGCTCTCCATCCACCAGATGTTCTTCGATCTTGCCCATGTTGTGTGCAATGTCGTAAACCTGTCGGAGGTCCCAATCAGCCACGCGTCCCGCAAGCACCTCCTCAAATGAGCGACGAGCATGATGCGCCATGATCTGGCGATTGGCAAAGGCGTAGTTAGCGGCGCAGGCCATGGCCCCCAGGTAGCGCTTTCCTTCTGGGGAATCCAATGGTGCGCAGACCAGTTCTCGATCCGGAAGCTGAATCCCATATCTTTGGACCGCGGGTTGAAATTCCCTCACGTAATCGGTGCACACCTGGTGTCCAAACCCGCGCGATCCGCAGTGAATTTGAACCACCAGGTGGCCAACGGACAGGCCCATTGCCTCAGCAGCCTCATCTGAGAAAATCTCCTCAACCACGTCGACCTCAACAAAGTGATTTCCTGCACCAAGTGTCCCGAGCTGCGGACGACCGCGCTTTTTGGCACGCGGGCTGAGAGTGGAGGGATCGGCACCCGGAATGCGGCCAGATTCCTCGGTGCGCACGATATCGTCCTCTCGAGCGAATCCATTCTTGAGCGCCCACTGCGAACCCTCCCGGCACACCCGATCCAATTCCTTTTCGCTCAGCGGCACGCTGCCTTTGACGCCAACCCCGCTTGGACTGTTCCGATACAGCGCCGAGGCCAGATCCGGAAGATGGGGCTGCGCTTCCTCGAAACTCACTCGGCTGGAAAGAAGCCGGACCCCGCAATTGATGTCATATCCGATGGCGCCCGGCGAGATGACCCCGCTTGGCAATCGGGTGGCTGCTACTCCGCCAATGGGAAAACCATAGCCCTGGTGGACATCCGGCATTACCGTCACATGGCTCACGAGCCCTGGCAGCGTAGCAGCGTTGACCGCTTGCTGGAGCGATTTGTCTCCAAGAGCTGCTTCCAGCAGCCGTTCGTCCGCAAATAGGCGAACCGGGACCCGCATTCCGGCTTGAAAAGAGGTAGGGATCTCCCAGAGGGTTGGAGATAGCCGAGTGAAGTCCTGCTTTCGAAGCCTTTCAGCCATCTAAAGGACGATTCGAGCAATTAGACATCGAAGACGATTGTTGCTTCCAGCCCTTGCGAAGTTTCACGAATATCGAGTTCATTAAAAGTGACCGCTTTAATGGGCTTGTCCATCGAGGCAACCGGCACCGCCTGGACCGTTCCCCTCAGCCTGGTGCCACCGG
>CAYZXF010000115.1:0-2876 GCA_964482355.1 uncultured Anaerolineaceae bacterium
TATGCCGTCTTTCAAGAGGACGGATCAGTCAGCGTTGGAAAAGATGTGTATCGAGCTAATCGATACGTGATCACCGCCGGTGGCCAACCCAACATGATCGCTTTCCCCGGAGCAGAAGAAGCAAAACCGCTTAACAGCACAACATTGATGGATCTAGAGCAACTCCCCAGGTCAATCATCATTTTGGGAGGCCGGGCAATTGCCTTAGAGCTCGGACAGACCCTGGCCCGCTTGGGAGTTGAAGTGCTCATCCTGCAGCGTAGTACTCGCTTGGCGCCCGATAAAGAACCGACCATAGGCAGAGCCATAAAGGACATCTTTGAACACGAAGGCATCGGTGTAATTACCGGCGCTCAAGTTGAGCGGCTCGAGCGAGAGGGTGATACCCGAATTGTCCACGCCAGTGTGATGGGAAGCAAGAAAGAATACCGAGCCGATCAAGTACTCATGGCCCTTGGACGTAAGCCCAACACCGCCGGCATGGGTTTGGAATATATGGATGTCGAACTTGATGAGCGAGGTGCGATCATAGTCGACGAATATCTCCAGAGCAGCAACCCCAAGATCTTCGCTTCAGGTGATGTAACAACGCATCCGGAACTGGTGTATGTGGCAGCGGCTGGAGGATCAAAGGCCGCAAACAACGCCCTATCCGATACCAAGAAACCCTTGGATCTCTCGGTCGTTCCCTCAGTGATTTTTACCGAACCCCAAATCGCTACCGTCGGCATGACCGAGGCCGAAGCTAAAAGCGAAGGTTATGAGGTCCGAGTGACGTCACTGGATCTTGAACATGTGGCTCGGGCAAAGGCGGAGCGAAACACCAAAGGTTTCATCCGGCTGGTCGCCGACGAGAAGACCAATCGGATTTTGGGAGCCCACATCTTAGCGCCGTCTGCTGGTGAAGTAATCCAAACCGCGACCCTGGCCGTGAAGTTCGGCTTGACGATTGAGGATCTCAATGACACCCTCTTCCCCTACCTGACACAGGTAGAGGGCCTTCGGCTGGCCGCCCTTTCGTTTGATCGAGACGTCGCTCTGTTGAGTTGCTGTGCTGCGTAGGCAGGGGAGAGAAGGCGCAATGGCGATTTCAGACTCATCGTCGGAAAAGCTTAAAAGGAAATCCGATTTCGAACAGATTGTTCAGGCTTGGGAGAATTCAAAGCAAGGGAACTACTCCACGGAATCTGTAAAGGCGTCTGATTTCGTACTTCAATCGATCGCTTCAGGGAACCCTGTTTCAGCAGAAGAGTTAGCCACCAATCTTGGCTTTGGTCTGAAAGAGACCCAGATCCTGATGAGAAGATCAAGAAAGTCCGGCGCCGACTTTGATGACGAGGGGCGAATGATTGGCAATGCTCTCACATTGCGGCCCACATCTCATCGGCTGGAAATCGGGGGTCAAACTCTCTATGCTTGGTGCGCTTTGGATACATTGTTTCTCCCCGGTTTGATAGGAAAACCTGGTGAGGTTCATTCCACAAGCGCAGCAACCGGAGATCCGATTCGTTTGACGGTCGCACCGACCGGCGTTCAGCAATTTGACCCTACATCAACGGTGCTTTCTGTGGTCGTTCCAGGGACTTCCCAGGCCTGCGATCCAGATCAAAGTGGCGGCGCCAATGGAGCCGCCTGCAGCTCGATGAATTTCTTTACGACTCGCAAGGAGGCCGAAGAATATCTTGGCGCGGACACCGATGTCTCGATCCTAACGGTCCAGGAGGCTTCCGAACTCGCTCAAAGAGCGTGGGTGAAGCCCTACAGATCCGCGCTAGATTCGGCAAGTAGGCTTGATGGGTAACAATGAATGGAGCAGGGCGCTGAAAATTAATCGAGCAAGGCAATTCACTCCAGAATTTGATGCACGCTGATTGATTCGGATAGTCCAGGAGACAGGAAAATCACGATGTCTGAGAATCAAACAATCACGCTAAAAGTGGTCGGTAACAACACTATTCACTGCGCAGGGTGTGAAAGTACGGTTGAGTTCACGCTCTCTCATATGCCCGGTGTCGAAAAGGTCAAAGCAGACCACAAGACACAGGATATTGAGTTCGTTTTAACGTCTGGCGAAACAGATCTCGAGAAAGTCAAGGACGGTCTTGAGTGGATTGGTTATGAAGTAGAAGTGACATGAGTACCCAGTCGACCCAGCCTCAAATGTCAAGGGACTGGCTGCAATACGGCGTTTTGATATTTGTGTTTGTGGTCATCATCGGCGCTGGTTATTTGGGTTTCCGCGTTTTTGCCACAACCCCAAGTCTTAGCGCTGCAAACCTATACCTTTTTGCGGTCGTCGCCGGAGTCGCGAGTTTTTTCTCGCCATGCGCCTTCCCGCTTCTGCCGAGCTATTTTTCCTTCTACCAGACTGCGGGGAGACACACCGAGGGAGCTCGCAAAGGCACCGGTAAAGCACTCAGATTTGGGCTGGCAGCGGCGCTCGGCGTGATTACTTTTGCCTTGATTCTGGGCGTAATCATCGCCGTCCTGGGAACTGGAGTAGCGCAAGGTCTATCTATTTCGGCCCCGGAGTCGAGTCAGTTTGTAAGAATCTTTCGGGGAGCTGTTGGTGGGATCCTGGTGACCTTAGGTGTTGGCCAGCTGTTGGGGTGGAATCTCAAACCAACTTTCGTAGACGCTTTTGCCTTCTATACTCGACCGCGGCAGGTGGGAGAAAGAGGCCCGGCTACCAATTTGTATCTCTACGGCCTGGGCTACAACGCAGCCGGCATGGGCTGCACGGGCCCGATCTTAGCGGGGCTCATCGTTGCGGCGCTGGCGTCAGGGGGCATAAGCTCCGCGCTTGGCGCCTTTCTCGTGTTTGCAGTCACGATGGGAGCCCTGATGCTGGCTGTCTCCTTGCTGGTAGCGGCTTC
>CAYZXF010000116.1:0-1794 GCA_964482355.1 uncultured Anaerolineaceae bacterium
CCTTCGAGGGTTGAATTTGGCGAAGGGGGCTCCACAGAAACGACTCCTCAAGAACTCATGGAATTCAAAAATAGCATGCGCACATTGCGAGCGTTCTCCCGTGCCGGGTGGCTGCTTCCCCTGAGTATGCTCGGGCTCATCGTGGCCGTGGCAGTTCGGTCCTGGCCTCAATTGCTGCGCTGGTGGGGCGGATCGGTGCTTGCGGCCGGAGTGGGCACATTCTTGATGTTGGGAATAGTCGAGGGCACGGTTGAGGAGGCGCGAAACTCTAGGCCCTTGCAGACTGCTTTCCCAGGGCCTTTTCAGGTAGTCATCCAAGATGTGATCGATGGGCTTCTGGATGCTGTCTCGGGCCAGCTCTTGTTTCTGGGATTGCTCATTGCAGGCGCTGGACTCGTTATGCTAATGGTAGGAGTTTATCTGGGTCGTCGAGAGGCTTCGTTATCGCTTAGCGAGCGTTCTTGAGCGCGTCCGCCGCTCAGTCACCAAGCTTCCGCAGGTAAATAAAATTCGGCATGCCTCCTTGCCCGACCGGTAGACTGGCCACCACCACCACTTGCCTCCCCATGAGTGTGCCTTTCAGATCATCGTCCACAATCTGAATCATCTCTTCCACCGTTGAGACCGAGGGGCACAATCGAGGCTCCACTCCCCAGAGCGACGACATCCGAGTATAGGTTGTAGTTTCTGGCGTGAAGGCTACGATGTTTGCTGTCGGCCGCGCCTTCGACATGAGTTGCGCCGTTCTACCCGTGCGGGTAAACACTGCGATAGCAGCAGCGGATCTGTCTTCCGCTAACTTGCGAGCTGCGCGCGTGGTGGCTACCGCGTCGTCTCGAAGGTCAGGCCGGGCTGGCTTGAGCGGCTTACCCCACTCGTGAGAGTGAGCCTCGGCATCGACGATGATCCTCACCATGGTCTCCACCGATTCAAGCGGGAAGGTACCAACTGCAGTTTCCCCAGAAAGCATCAATGCGTCGCTTCCATCGAATACTGCATTTGCAACATCCGAAGCTTCGGCCCGCGTAGGGCGCGGGTTCCGAATCATAGAGTCGAGCATTTCGGTCGCGGTGATAACGAGCCGGTTTGCTTCGTTCGCGCGCTGGATGATGTGTTTCTGAATGGAAGGTACCCGCTCCGCAGTCACCTCCACACCGAGATCGCCCCGCGCCACCATCACGCCCTCTGCCGCGGACAGGATGTTCTCCAAATCCTCAACTGCCTCCGGGCGCTCGAGCTTGGCGATAATCGGCATCTCGGCTCCCATGGTGTTCATGACTTCGTTAAGCTCGATCACTTGCTTAGCGCTTTGCACGAACGATAAAGCCACCAAATCAACGCCCATCTCGATGCCCAGCGCCAAATCGGTACGATCCTTCTCCGTCAGTGGAGGAGCGGTGAGCACCGCGCCGGGAATATTCAAACCGGCATTCGCTCTGAGCTCGCCGCCATTGACGACGCGTGTGCGTACCTGGTCCGTATCTACCTCGGTGACCTGCAATTCAATTTGTCCTCCGTCTATCAGAATCGTGTCACCCGGTCGGACTTCATCGGGAAGGCCAGGGTAGTCGATATGAACACTTTCGGCTGTTCCTGGCACGGAATCAACGCAGAGGTCGAAGGTGGATTCCGGCTCAAGTCGAATTGGACGACCCCCGTCGGAAAGTTGACCTGTGCGCAGGCGCGGCCCTTGAAGATCCTGAAGGATGCCGATGGGCCGATCGATTTCCTTTGCGACCGCGCGCAGCGTTTCGATCGCTTGCCGATGCGTTTCATGATCCCCATGAGAAAAGT
>CAYZXF010000117.1:0-5919 GCA_964482355.1 uncultured Anaerolineaceae bacterium
CCTTGGCCATCGCACTCATGCACCGTGAGATTCGTAACCGGTTGCTGAGAATCGGCGAGTCGAAGAGTGTATGAGATATCTTCGGTCATCTCAAAATCGCCATATCCGAGACCCAATTCAGGTTTGAGGCCAGTGAAGAAGTGATCCTGGCCTGTGTCCCACACGACGATAATCTCGCGTCCCGGAACCGGTCCCTCAGCTGCATCCAGCACAACAACTTGAATCAGCGATTTTGAAAGCAGTGGATCGCAGATCTGCTCGCGAGCGGTCAGCAGGAAGGCAGCTCCTGGCGTGGCGCTAGGTCTGCGAGTTGGACTCGGACGCGGGGTTTTGGAGGCAGTCGGAGAAACCGATACTCCCCGAGTGGTCGGTACGGGAGTGCGGGTTGGGCCACGGCTGAGGGCGCTCGCAAGTTGCGATAATGCGTTTGCTTCCGTGTCAACCAGCCCGGCCGCGAGACGCTGCTGAGCAAGTGCGGCTAATTCTGTTGCCGGCTGCAGATCGGGAAATAAGGCCAGGCGGGTCCTAGCGCGCACTAAATCCCCACCACTTGCGTAAGCTGACGCGATCAGTCCTAAGTAGTCCCCCCGGAAGTCGGAGCGCAACGAGTCTGGTGCAGTTTCGACATACTCGACCGGGCTCAGGAGCCAGGTGTAGTACAGCCCCCCCGCCAATCCTATGCCAAAGCCCAATGTGAGAAAGATCCAGCGGCTCACGGGGGTCCTATGCCTCCCGGCCGGGGAATATCTCGAAGGGCGATGGCCAACGCATTGAGCCGCCCTAAATCTGCCGGGCTGAAGGATTGTTCCAGCGCGTAATCGATGGCTTGAGTCACGTAGTCGTCCGGCGCCTGAGGCCCGAGAGCAGCTATCCTAACTTGAGCCAGCGTCAGATCCTTATCTGCTGAATAGGATTCAGCCACCATAAGGACGTAGTCTGTGCGGAAATCGATGCGGAGTGAATCGGGACTGGTATCGATATATTCGACAGGTCGAATGAGCCAGCCATACACGACCGCAATCAACAAGCCGGATACTAAGCCGATGATCAGTGGGGTCAGTCTATTTTGCATGAGCGCTCACGCGTACGACCCTGGCCCCTCCAGGTACGGTTTGATGGGGTCAGGGTCGCCTATGCTACAATCGCCCGATGCCGAAGGTGGGAATCGAACCCACACTCCCGAAGGAACGCGATTTTGAGTCGCGCGCGTCTGCCAGTTCCGCCACTTCGGCCTCCAGGCAGTATATTCAAACCCCCGTGGCCGGTCAATATTCTTCCATCCACCACTCCAGCTGAGGCAGCCCGCCTGAGCAGGGGATTCCGAAAAGAGATGCTTACTTAGCGCCATGCGATTGGGAATCATCGGGCTCCCTGGGGTTGGTAAGACCTCCCTCTTCAACGTTCTCGCAGGTACAGATCTTCCTGTAGGCGATCGTGTCTCCCACGTCGAAGTTCACACCGGGGTGGCAGACATCCCCGACCCACGGCTGGAGAGCTTAAGCGCACTTTATCAGCCACGCAAGACCACCTATGCTCATATTACGTTCGGCGACGTGGCCGGAATGAGCGAGGACGGCGGCCTTCCTGGGGAACTGATTGATCAGCTCGCAAAGTGGGTTGGATATGTCGCTATCCTGCGGGGATTTGTGGACCCTCTCACGGCCGCCGAGCCGGCTCTGGAGCAGGAGCTTCATGCGCTGGAGACCGAGTTCCTGCTAAACGATCTTATGCGAGTCGAATCACACCTTGAGCGACTGGCAGAAGACCGACAGAAAGGAGCCCGCGATCGGGTCGAACTCGATCACGAAATCGATCTCTTTCAGCGACTCGCCACGACCCTTCAAGGAGACCGGCCTCTGCGAGAGGAGAATTTTGGAGATTCCGACCGTGAGCTTCTGCAAGGCTATGGCCTCCTGACCATGAAGCCGCTGCTGCTGGTGCAAAACCTCGAGGAGGGGAACGACCCTTTGCCACTCATGACGGACCTGCCCTCAATCGCACTGTATGGAAAATTGGAGTCAGAACTCGTCCAGCTTCCAGCCGAGGAGGCGGTAGGATTCCGGAGGGAGTTTGGAATCGAGCAAGCCGGTCGTGAGCAGCTGATATCGGCCGCACTGGACCTGCTTGAGCAAATTCGTTTCTATACTGTGAGCGAGTCTGAAGTTAAGTCCTGGCCGCTCTCCAAGGGAAGTACCGCGCTTCATGCCGCAGGTTCGATCCACAGCGATATGGCCAGGGGTTTCATCCGTGCCGAAGTGATCCGGTGGGATGAATTGATCGAGCTTGGAGGAATGTCGGAAGCGCGCGCGGCCGGAAAATTGCGTGTAGAAGGAAAAGACTACGCGCCAGCAGATGGAGAAGTGATTCACATCCGTTTCAATGTGTAATTGATCGCGAACAACCGAAGGATCCAACGAGGAAGGTGACAATGCCAAACGACGAATACCAGCAAGAGCGGTGGAACCTGGACGATTTGTTTCCAGCGCTTGATTCAACGGAAATCGATGAGGCCATTAAGACGCTTGAAGCCGATGTCGCGAGCTTTGAAGAACTTCGCGATCGATTGTCGGCTGATATCGGCAAGGAGGCTTTTGTAGAAGCTCTGGACCAGTACGACTCCATGGTAAGGGCCATATCTCGTCTGATCGCATTCGCCGAAATGAAATTTACAGAAGACACCCAGGACCAGGCCGCTCAATCCTTCCAGGCCCGCATGTATCAGTTGGGGGCCGATCTAGACAATAAGACCATGTTCTTCAAGCTATGGTGGAAGGGGTTGGAGGACGACCAGGCCGAGCCGCTGATGGATTCCTCAGGCGACTACCGGTATTGGCTAGAGGCCGTGCGACTACAGAAGCCACATACCTTGAGTGAGCCTGAAGAGAAGATTATCAACATAAAAGATGTCAATGGATCCATAGCCCTCAACACACTCTATGACTCCATTACCAACCGCTACACCTTCCCGCTCGAGGTAGACGGCGAGCGGAAAGAGTTGACCTACGGTGAGGCCATGGTCTATGCAAAGAGTCCTGATGCCAATCTGCGCAAAGCGGCCTATCAGTCGATCCTGGGGGTTTACGAGCAAGACGTTCCGATTCTCGGCCAGATTTATCAATACCGAGTGCGGGATTGGCTAAGTGAGAACGTTAAGCTTCGTTCATATACCTTGCCAATCTCTGTTCGCAACCTCCGCAACGACCTGCCAGACGATCTGGTGGAGATGATGCTGGAGATCTGCGTGGAGAACGCCGGCATTTACCAGCGCTTCTTCCGCTTGAAAGCCGCATGGGTGGGGATGGACAAGTTGCGTCGTTATGATGTTTATGCGCCGGTGGTGAAGTCAGAGAAGTCCTACACGTTCGCTGAATCAGCCGAGATCGTGCTAGCCAGCTTTGACAAGTTCGATCCAAAGGTAGCTAAGTTAGCGCGCAAAGTGTTCGACGAGCACCATATCGATAGCGAAGTGAGAAAAGGGAAAAGATCCGGAGCATTCTGCCTGACAGTCGAGCCAGGTTTGACGCCCTGGGTCATGCAGAACTTCCAGGGTCTCACCTATGATCTGACCACCATGGCGCACGAACTAGGTCATGCCATACATTCACTTCTAGCGGATGATCACACCGCGCTGACCCAGAGCTCATCTCTCCCGCTGGCGGAGACGGCATCCACCTTTAGCGAAATGCTGCTGATTGATGAGCTATTGGAGCAGGATCCAGATCCCGCGGTTCAGCGCGATCTTCTCTTTCGTCAAATGGATGACTCCTTTGCGACGATCCAGCGACAGGCGTTCTTTGCGATGTTCGAAAAAAAGGCCTTCGAGCTCATTGAGGGGGGAGCATCGGTTGATGACCTGAACGATGCATATTGGGAGAACCTTCAAACCCAATTTGGGGATTCGCTTGAACTAAACGATGAGTTTAGATATGAGTGGAGCGTGGTTTCCCACTTTTACAATGTCCCCTTCTATGTGTATGCGTATGCCTTTGGACAGCTTCTGGTGCTCGCCTTGTACAAACAGTATCGGGAAGAGGGGGATTCGTTCAAACCGCGCTATCTCGAAATCCTCTCGACCGGTGGATCGGATTCGCCGGTCCGGACCCTTGAACGAGCGGGCATCGACGTAGCGTCTCCTGACTTCTGGAATGGGGGTTTCCAGGTGGTGGAAGAGGCGCTTCAGAAACTGGAAGCGATGCCGGTTGAGGCTTCGTCCAGTAATGGAAAAAGCGATACAGAGTAAGAAGCAGAACCCAAACCTATGGCTGATCAGCACAGCGATTCCATGAAGGCGCTCCCAGACACCGCGCTCGAGCTGGTTGATTGGGAATGGCGGGACATCGAGGCGCACTACTTGAATCTCGAATCTCGGCCGCCCGACGCGGGAACGGTAGAAGACTGGCTAGCGGCCTGGTCCCATCTCAAAGGTCTGGTGGGGGAAGCGTTAGAGCGGCTTTATGTGGCGCGGACCATCGACACTGCAGACCAGAGCCGGGAAGATCGCTATAACAACTACCTGGAGAATACCCATACCCCGGCAGAGGAGCATGAACAGGTACTCAAGACGACGCTCCTGGAGTCTGGTCTCGAACCGGAAGGATTTACAATCCCGATTCGCAACCTCAGAACGCAAGCCCAGCTGTTCCGGGAGGCCAACTTACCTCTGCTGGTTGAGGAAAAAAAGGTGGCTTCTGGATACGACAAGATAATCGGGGCGCAGACGGTGGAATGGGAGGGGGAAACCATCACCCTACCTCGATTGTATCGAGAGCTTGAACGGCCCGATCGAAGCACCCGTGAAAAGGCCTGGCGACTTGCGATGGATCAGTATTTGGCCGATCGACCGGCGATCAATAAGGTTTGGAAGAGCCTATTCAAGCTGCGAAGTGAAATCGCGGCTAACGCCGATCAGCCGGACTATCGCGCCTATGCCTGGCAGGATCGGTTACGCCTGGAATACTCTCCTGAAGATTGCCTGCGATTCCATGATGCGATCGAAGCGGTTGTGGTGCCTGCTGCGAGCAGAATCCTGGATCGACGCCGTGCGACACTGCAGTTGGATTCCTTGCGCCCCTGGGATATGCAGGCGGATAGGCTCGGCCGGCCACCGCTTGAGCCGTTTTCGACGGCCGAGGAACTGATTGACAAGGCCTCGAACATCTTTCACTCAGTGGATCCGGAGCTCGGGGGATATTTCGATAGCATGAACTCTGAGGGCTTGCTTGACCTTGATAATCGGGAAGGGAAAGCACCTGGCGGATACGCGGCGTACTTCCCCAACGCGAGGCGCCCCTTTATCTTCATGAACGCGGTCGGGACCGACGGCAATGTCGAAACCCTGCTGCACGAGGGCGGTCACGCCCTTCACGTGTTCGAATTCAGCAAACTCCCGTACGTCCAGCAAATGACTATCCCCCACGAGTTTGCAGAAGTGGCCTCGATGTCCATGGAGCTGCTATCCGCACCCTATCTAACGACCGGCAATGGCGGTTTCTATTCAGAGCGGGAAGCGGCTCGCAGCCGGATCAAGCACCTGGAGGGTATTGTTCTTTTTTGGCCCTATATGGCGGTGGTGGATGCCTTTCAACATTGGGCATATACAAATTCGCAGCTGGCTCCAGACCCCGATGCGTGCGATGCGCAATGGGCACAGCAATGGGACCGGTTCATGCCAGACACGGACTATAGCGGGTTGGAGCAGGAGAAAATGACCGGATGGCATCGCAAGCTGCACATCTTTCGCTATCCGTTTTACTACGTTGACTACGGGCTGGCTCGGCTAGGTTCAGTTCAAATTTGGAAGAATGCCATGGATGATCAAGCCGGCGCCGTGAAGCAATATCGGGAAGCTCTGGCGCTCGGCGGGACCGCTTCTTTAGTTGAGCTTTATCGGCGAGCAGGTGCGAAACTGGCCTTTGATGA
>CAYZXF010000118.1:0-5297 GCA_964482355.1 uncultured Anaerolineaceae bacterium
GAGCACGTCTTCCCAGCCCGGCATGGTCGTGCCCGGCATTCCCAGTGTGATTACACGCACCAAATCAGCATCTGTCGGAAGCTGCCCACTGGCGGTTGTGCGGATCTTGTACCAGCCTCGTCGAAAGTCGCGCGGTCTTGGGTCGAGGCTGGCTGCTGCCGGGCCGTTCCCGTCTCCTTCGACACCATGACATATCTCGCAGCGTTGGGCGTAGATCGCTTGACCAAGCTCCACATCTTGGGCGACTACTGCAGGGATCTCATGATCGGGAGCGGGTCGGAAAGCGAAAAGTCCGGTCAGGATGAGACCAACTCCAAGCAGGGTCCCAACGAGTCTCATTCTCCCACCGCTGAGTCTCACTCTCCTGCCATGGAGCCTCATTCTCCCACCGCTGAATCTCACTCTCCTGCCGCGGAGCCTCATTCTCCCACCGCCCTTGGGAGTTGGTCGGTCGCATCGTATAGATAAAGGATTACTTTCCAGATTTCATCGGCGCTCAATGTCCCCGCCCAGGCCGGCATGGCGGAATTCCAGCCTTTGCCTTCGGGAGGTAAGCCGGGTCCTCCGGTAGCGATGCGCCAAAACAAATACGACTCTTGTAATTGTGCGATGGTGCCAGGGTCGGTGAAGTCCGCTGGACGCGGGCGAAAGCTGGCGGCGAACAATCCGTTTCCTTCGAGGCTATCGCCGTGGCAGACCACGCAATTGCGGCCGTAAACGCCTCTGCCCTCAACCAGTCCTGCGGGGTCTGGAGCACCGCTTGCGTCCCGAAAGGGATTGACGGCTATGCGCAGGTCGATTTGCTGACCATCGACAGTGACGCTCCTCGGCGGTGCGGGATGGATCGAGCGCAATTCGGGCGGAGCGCTCACGTCTGGCCGTATCACCAGGTAGACCGCGAGTCCTGCAAGAAGCGGAATCGCAACCAGCAAAATCCGTCGAGTCCGGACCAAGGCTGACGGCTCCTGTTCCACAATCAGGGTATGCAGCGGGCGCTTAAATTCGCTCCACCATCGCTCGTCTGCGGAAATGAATAACAGCAGCACAAACACTACCAAGGGCATGTAGATGGTCCACATCAGGTGTGCAGGGACAGGGGCTGCTGTGCCAGTGATCACTAAGGAGAGCCATGGGATTCCGAATCGGAATATGAGGAAGGCCAACAATAGCAACAGAATGAACTGGGTGAGCTTGTGGCTTAGTGCCGCCCGCACGCGGCTCATGGATTTGCCTGCGTGCTTAGAAAGCCGACCAAAAGCTCGAGCTGCAAAGCGGTCAGCTGATCACCGAAGACCTTGGGCATTATCCCGGCCAGACAGGGGCCGGTTGGGCAGTCGTCCGCCAACACTTCGTCCGGAAACAGAATCGACTGTCGGATTTCGTCGGCGCTTAGGCGCGCGCCGATGTCGCTCAAGTCTGGGCCGACCTGCCCGGCGGCGCCGACGGCCGGCAACGTGTGGCATGCCACGCAGCCTGCGTTGGCAAAGATCGCTTCGGGGGTGGAACCAGCAATCCCTGTGCCAGGTTCCGCCTCATCCGCTTCCAGAGCCTCGGCGGATAACGTCACGGTAACTTCGCCCCCAAGGCTCTGAAGGAAAGCGATCAAAGCGGTGATCTTGGCTGGGCCAAGCGTCTGCTCAAGCGTCTGCGGCATGATGCAATCGTAGCCTGAGACTACAAACGCACACGGATCAACAAGCGACTCTCGGATGTAATCTTCGGCAGACGATCCGGCGGCGCGCTCGCCCGCTACACTACCGATCCCAGCCAGGTCCGGCGCACGCAAGCCCTCTGTGCCCAGTCCGTGACAGGCCAAGCACCCTGCTCCTGCAGAATTGAAGACGCCCTCCCCCACCGTTGCTAGCTCCGCTCCGGCGAGATCGCCCGTAATCTCGAGCTCCTCTGGTGCTGGAGATTCAAGCTGCGGAATTAACGATGCAAACCCAGCGATGAGTACAACGGTGAGAACAATGAAACCAGCTACTTTGAGTGAGCTTGACATTCAGTCGGAAGCGGGAACAGTCTCCGGGGTCATAGAGGTGGGGGGTGCAATAGGTTTCTTTTCGCCGAGGCTGCCTAACCAGAAGATGAAGCCGATCAGGCCAAGGAAGAGCAATACACACACCGATATCACGAGCGCCGCGAATCCGAGGGTTGGCGAAAATGCGTCAACCGAGGTGTCTTGCAGCACCTCATAGATGTGCCAATGCTGTCGAATAGCGTTGCGTGCGTATCCCATGAGCCCCATTAACCAGGTAAACGTGACGGCCAGGAGGATCAAGACGTATTGGGCGCGCACGGGAATCTTTCCCCAATTGATTGACCCAATGTCGGGCGCCCCCTTGAACAGGTAGATGTCGATGGTGGTGCACATGATGAGCGCGGTGAGAACGGCCAGCACCTGATACACCGAGAAACCGATGCGAACGGTCGCCTCTACGAAGTAGCCGTAAACTCCGAAAAAAACTACCACTGAAGCCGCGACACCAAGGATGACCGCCTGGCCCGTTTTGCCGCGATTGCCGATGGTCAGCACCACGCCGACGATCAACGCCAGAACGTACAGCATCTGGGCCACCGCAGGCAGCAGATCGGAGCCCTCCCTGCGTAGGAGATAGCTAGCAGGGGAGATCGCCAACACGACAGAAACGATTAAAACCACAACAAGTACTACCACGGCCGATGTTCCGTGCTCCTTGAACGGAACCGGAGTCCCCTTGCCGGCCCGTCGATAGAAGAGAAAGCTCAGGAAGGTCGTGAGTATCATTAGATTCACGGCCGTGTTCTTGGCAGACATCACGCCAAGCACTCCGAGCAGCGGGTGGAAGGCTCCGCCGATCAGGGACTGCTCCTCGGCGGTTACCACCGGGTTGTGTGGAGTGGCCCAGACCAACACTCCGATCGTAAGCGCCAGAAGCAACCACTTGATGTGACGGGAATATCTCTCTCCGCCTTCGATGCGACCCATGCCAATCCACAGGTAATAGTTGGCAGAAAGAAAGATCACCGCGATCAACATGGCCTGTAGGATCCACAGCCAGGAAAGGAAGCCTCCCATCATCGTGACACCCATCTGCTGGCTGAAGGCGTAGATCTCGCGCCCCAGATAGTAGCCTGCAAAGGGCAGCGGGATAAGACCGATGATTGCAATGAAGCTTCCGACATAACCCATCCAATCGTAATGCGCCCGCTCCTCGTTTGTGCTCGAGTTCAGGAAACGGATGGCGGCATAGAGCCCCACGATTGCACCGCCAAAAGCCACATTAGCAATGACGCGATGAATATTGATCGGCCACCAGGTGGCGTTGTTCACCGCCTGCCAAAGGGTGCCTGTGAAGCTCCCTGCTTCGTCAAAGAGGTATTGACCGCCGGATTCGGGACTCATCGAGAACGTCAGCCAGGCATTAGCGGTAAACATCAGGAGGGTGCCGACAATGTTCAACATCAGGCCAAGGAGCAGATGCCACTTTTTGCTTTTGGGCGTGTTCAGCCGATCCCACGTGTACCAGTAGAGGTAAAGCAGGGCGACTTCAAACATGATGATGAGCGGGTAGATAAGAAACGTCGGCAGAAAGACTTCAGTCAGCACCGCCATGTAGGCCGGGTAGAGCGTAAACAGCAGGAAGGTAAGCATGGCACCAAAGGCGGCCGTGATTGATGCAGCAATGATGATTAATTTGGTGAACTCGCGGGCCAGATCGTCGTAGCGTTTTTGGTCGGTCCGGTGACCTACATACTCAACAACCAGGGCGAACATCGGCACGCCCAGCATAAATGCGGCGAACATAAGGTGCACCTGCGCTGCGATCCACACTGCGACCCGGCTGCCGATTACTGGGAACTCCCGATAGGGAGATGGCCCTTCTTCTTGGGCGAAGGCGGTGCTGTAGGAGATCGTGAGGAGTAGGAGAAGTAGTGCAAATGAGAGCGCGAACGAACGCAGATTAGGCAAGAGGCTCGCTCTCAAGGCATCCTCCGGGGCATTCGAGCTGTTATGGTTTGCGGGACTTTGGCAAAGCTGGGAGGCGCACCGCTGTCCGTCGCCCACCAGCCAAAAGTTAGTTTACTAGCTTAGAAAAGCGTGTCAAGCAGACGGAAGAGAAGATCGCACCAGGGTTCAACGATCGACCTTTACCATCGGCGTGCGGTCGATCCACCACCCTAGGAGGAACCCGAAGAGGACATTTGCCACGGTAAAGGAGATGATTTCGAGATTGCGAACCATCACCGGATTTATCAGAGGCAAGGCGGCTACGTATGCCCCGACCCAAAGAAGCGGCCCAATGACCGGTCCCCAATATAATGGCCGCCCTGGCAGCGCCGGCAGGATGAAGGCGAACATCAAACCCAGCGTGACGGACATCAACACATGGATCAGGAGTCCGACGATCACAGCCGCCGGATCAAATCGGCCGAGGTCGCCAGCTGACTGGCTCTGGAGGCTCCGCATGACCGCCGCAGCAACCACGTTTACAGGTAGCCAGACATTACCGCTGTATACGCCGTAACCCAGGCCGACTACGGCTACCCCCAATGCGCCGATCAGCCCCCCCAGGATACCGGCTGAATAGGGGTACACCCATTCTGGGTATACTGCGCGTGGTTCACGGTCAATCAAGATGCGTTCTGAATCGGTGGATGGGTTTTCTTGCATTGTTGTCGGCTAGTTTACACCATGCGTGCTGAGCGCCCCTTTCCTGACAGCCCTCCGACCATCCGATAAATATGCTTAGTTCCCAAGTTCACAAGTACAATTTGTTTCGAACCAAATTAGCGATGAGCGAAACAGATCAACCACATGGGATACACCGGTCTGCCGGTCCAGGAGCGGCGCTATTCACGCTACTGGTACTTGGCGCGGGCATCCTTGTAGGCCGCTACGTGAACTTGATGCCGCCAGCGGCGACTATGGAAGCCGTCATCGTCGATCGTCTATTCAGCATCATGCTGGGCATCGCATTCGCCATCTTCATCCTCGTCGAAGGCGTACTTCTTTACACGGTCCTGCGATTCAGACGCCGGAAGGGGCACGAAGGGGAGGGCGTGCCTATCCATGGCTCGAATCGACTTGAATTAGCCTGGACCTTTATTCCTGCGCTGATCGTCTTCTGGCTGTCGGCCGTGAGCGGCCGGGCTATCTTTAGTTTGGCCGCTCTACCGGAGGACGCGCTGCGGGTGCGGGTTGTCGCCAGACAGTTCACCTGGCAGTTCGAGTATCCAGAGTACGGTGTTTCCTCTCACGAGCTTAATGTACCGATCGACGTGCCGGTCGAACTCGAGTTGATATCGATGGATGT
>CAYZXF010000119.1:0-18568 GCA_964482355.1 uncultured Anaerolineaceae bacterium
GGACTTCCGCTGGGGATGGAGCTCAGTACAACGGAGCGTTGACGCGCGGCGACCTCAGATTAGAGGCGTGTTCCTGTCGCTTGCCGCTCAATCAGATCGCACGATGAGCGGACCGTATCGAGTTCCGGGCTCGGTTCTGGCCTTCATTGCCTCCTTAGGGTTGGCTGCCTTGGCGTGCACACGGTCGGACGTGCCCGCGCCCGAAATCATCGGCCTGGCGGCGGAGGCCGCCGCGCCAGATCCCGCCGAACTCGCGCCCGGGCCCGATGACCTCGCTGCGGTTCCCGACCCCACGCAAGCCCCGCCTGATCCCATAAACACGTCGGAACCACCCGCCGCAGTGGCCCAGCCGACGCCAGCACCCCTTGAGCCCGTGCCGTTGGTGTCGCCCACCTACCCGCCAACTCCGACGCTGGCTGTAGAAAACTCAACCGAAACCATCCTGTACCGGGCACGCGCCGGGGATGTGCTGCGGAGCATCGCGCTGAGGTTCGGCGTGCTCCCTTCCGACATCGTTTCAGACAGCCAACTGCCTCCCGAAAACGAGCTGCTTATTCCCGGCCAAATCCTGTTTGTGCCGCGGCGGCTCGGCCCGACCGGGCCCGCAGACGAGCTGATCCCAGACAGTGAGCTGGTGTATTCGCCACATGCGGTGGGATTTGATATCCATACCTTTGTAGAAGCTCAAGGAGGCTACTTGAGCCAGTATGAGGAGATCGTTGGTAAGCGCTCTGTTCCGGGCGCCGAGGTCGTGGCTCTTGCTGCCCGGGATCATTCCGTCAATCCGCGGCTGTTGCTGGCCTTGATTGAGTATCACTCCGGCTGGGTCACGGACCCCACCAAGCCCACCGCCAACGAGCTCAAGTATCCGCTGGGCCACGAAGCGCCCGATGCACGGGGGCTTTATCGACAGCTAACCTGGCTAGCAAATGAGCTCGGGACCGGGTTCTATGGTTGGCGGGCTGGAACTTTGACAGAAATCATATTTCCGGATAATTCGATCGTCCGATTAGCTCCTGATTTGAATGCCGGTACGGTCGGTCTGCAGTATTACTTTTCCTTACGCGGCGCCGGCAGAAGCTGGGCCGAAGCTCTCTCGCCAGGAGGGGTGATTGAGACCTATCAACAACTTTTTGGCGACCCATTCGACTACACTCACCCACTTTATGAAGCCGGCCTCGATCAGCCCGAATTGATCCTGCCATTCTTCAAAGGCAGGATATGGGCGCTTACCGGTGGTCCTCACGGCGCCTGGGAGCGTGAATCGGCCTGGGCCGCTCTCGACTTTGCCCCCTCCTCGCTTGAAACCGGCTGCGCCGTGTCTGATGACTGGGCACTTGCAGCTGCTCCCGGTGTGGTGGCGCGCACGGGCGAGGGCGTGGTCGTCCTGGATTTGGACGGGGATGGCGAAGAGCAGACCGGCTGGAACCTTCTTTATCTCCATGTCAGCAACAAACAGGTGCAGGAGGGCGATTTTGTTGAAACGGGTGACCTGATAGGTCGCCCCTCCTGTGAGGGGGGTACCGCATCCGGGACTCACCTGCACTTCGCCCGCAAGTACAATGGGGAATGGATTCTGGCCGATGGGCCGCTGCCCTTCAACCTGAGTGGTTGGGTGGCACAGGCCGGCCTGGAACCTTATCAAGGGGCCCTGATCAGGGGGGATGAGGTCGTTTTAGCCTGTACCTGCGCCAGTCGAGAAACCAATATTTCTCGGTGACCGCCCCAGCGCGGGCTGGGTTACTGTTCCTACTTACAGGTTCGGTATTACTCGCGGCCTGCTCCTCTCCCGACCCAACGTTCGAGATTTCGACCCCGGAAGCAACCTCCCAGCCTGCACTCGATCTTACACCGCTCCCTACCCGCGGCCCCCATCCGCCCGGCGAACTGGTTCCATACAAGGCGCAAAGCGGGGACACACTTCCAGCCGTAGCGGCACACTTCAACACAACGGTCGATGCTATCCTGGCTGCGAATCCGGATCTCCCGCCCGATACCACCACCATCCCACCAGGAAAAGATCTGGAAATTCCAGCCTACTATTTGCCGTTGATCGGCACGCCTTTCCAGATGCTGCCCGATAGTGAAGTCATCTATGGGCCAACCGTTGAGGAATTTGATCTCAGAATGGAGCTGCTCGGGCACCCTGGATTCGTTACCGACGCCGCAGACTATGCGTACCGTATCGATCGGCCGGCCTGGGAGGTAATCGAAATCATTGCGCTTAATTACTCCTTGAATCCCCGCCTGCTGCTGGCCCTCCTAGAATATCGAGGTTCCGGCCTGACCGATCCTTTCCCCAGCGAGGAGCAGCAGACGTACCCGCTAGGTCATGTTAACGATCGCTATCGAGGGATGTTTCGCCAATTGCTCTGGGCCGCGGAACGACTCAACGATGGATATTACGGTTGGAGGAGCGGAGAATTGCGGGAGTTCGAAACCGCAGATGGAATGCTTTATCGACCAGACTCCTGGCAGAACGCGGGCACGGTAGCGTTGCAAATGCTTTTTGCCGGGCTCTATGAATCCGAAGAGTTTGAGCAGGTCGTGGGGCCCGAGGGTTTCGTAGCTACCTACAAGAATCTCTGGGGCGATCCGTGGGAACTCGCCAGCGACCACATTCCTGGCCAGCTGGTTCAGCCTTCTCTCGATCTGCCCTTTGCTCCCGACCGCATTTGGGACTTTACCGGCGGTCCACACTTCACCTGGGGCACCAGTCTACCGATGGGCGCCCTTGATTTCGCTCCACCCTCTCAAGAGACGGGCTGCGTGCCATCCTCCGAATGGGTGACGGCGCCGGCCTCGGGGGTTATCCTTCGCAGTGAAGAAGCCATTATCGAACTTGATTTGGATGGAGACGGCTATGGGGGAACCGGCTGGGTCTTGTTTTTCTTCCATATCGGGGAAGAGGGCAAGATTGCCGAAGGAGTGCGCGTTCAGACTGGAGATCTCCTGGGCCATCCCTCCTGCGAAGGCGGGCGTTCCACCGGGACGCACTTTCATATGGCCAGGCGCTTCAACGGGGAATGGCTGCCGGCGATGGGCCCTGTGCCGTTCTTAATGGATGAGTGGGTGGCGGATGGCAGTGGAGTGCCTTATCAGGGGACGCTGTCAAAGGGCTCTAAGGTCGTCCCCGCGTGCACCTGTTCGACAAATGAAAACCGGATCTTCTACGAGATCCCCGAGGGATAGCTGCCCGATGTAGCACTATCTGATCCGTCGCGAGCTCCTCGAAGGAAAGCCGCTCAACGAAGCACAATCTCATCCGCCTCGAGCTTCCCGCAGACAGCTGCTCTAATTCAATCGCAACCAGAACATAAGCCGAGGCCGATTTTTTCGCCCAAAATGGAGGTTGCTTGCAGTCGCCTCAGCGCTGTGCTAGAATGGATTTGTTCGTCGCGGAAGGTGGTCGGAGAAGTGGGCAGCCCCCACTTTTCTTCGTAAATAGGCACAGTGCGCGAAGCGACATCCCCGGTGGCACCCTCCAGATGAATCAATGTTCGAAGAAGGGGTAAGAGAAACATGAAGAGCGAATTTGCGCTGGCGTTTAACGAAATTACTGAGCGGTTTGGACTCTCACAGGACACTGTGATGGAGGCGCTCGAGGCCGCGATGGTATCTGCCTACCGGCGCTCGGTAAACGCTTCAACCGCGCAAGAAATTGAGGCTCGGATCGGCTCAGAAGCTGGCGATGTCAGTATTTTTGCCGAGAAAGAGATCGTTGAGGAGGTCGAAAATCCACTCACGGAAGTGACGCTGGACGAAGCCCTTAAATACGACGACGAGGCCGAGATGGGTGGGATGTCGCTGGTCGACTCGACGCCTGAAGATTTCGGACGCGTGGCGGCGCAGACCGCAAAGCAGGTCATTCTGCAGCGCCTGCGAGAGGCGGAACGCGATGCGCAATATGATGAATATATCGAGCGCGAAGGAGATATGGTGCATGGAACCGTGCATTCGATCACTCCACAGGCAGTTACCGTTGGCCTCGGTCGCGCAGAGGCGATTCTTCCCAGAAATCAACAAATCCCCGGCGAGCGATTTCATGTGCGAGACCGGATTCGAGTCTATGTATTAGAAGTCCGGAAATCATCGCGGGGGCCGGTAATCGTGGTCTCGCGCACACACCCTAATATGCTCCGCCGACTGCTTGAGATGGAAGTTCCAGAGATCAATCAAGGTCTGGTTGAGATCAAGGCTATTGCTCGAGAGGCCGGCAAACGAGCCAAAGTAGCGGTGGCTGCAACGCGCGATGGTGTAGACCCCGTAGGCGCTTGTGTCGGCCTGCGGGGAGTGCGCATTCAATCCATTGTGCGCGACCTCAACGACGAAAAGATTGATGTGATCGAGTGGAATCCGGAGTCGGCGGCGTTCATCTCAAAGGCGCTGAGCCCAGCTCGAGTATCGGGCGTATTTCTTGATGAAGACGTGGAGCGCGGCAAGACCGCATCGGTAGTAGTTCCGGAGGACCAGCTCAGCCTGGCGATCGGACGCGCCGGCGTAAACGCACGGCTGGCGGCACGCCTGACAAATTGGCGGATCGACATCAAGAGCCTGGTCGAGGCGGCAACTGAGTCGCTAAACCGTTTGGCCACTGACGAGACCTTCTCAGAAATGGCAGAGGCCGAAGCAGAGACGATGCCGCAGATTGAGATGATTCTTACGAAGAAAGCGGAGACCCGGCCTGTGACTCCCGAGGAGTACCACCTGCTCACGGATTTCGTTGTGCGGGTGGAAGATGAGCTCATGGCGCGTAGGAACGCGGAGCGGCAGGTTTATTTAGAGAAGGTCGAAAAGATCCGCGAAGGAATTTCCGAGGGTGCCTACCACGTGACGCTCGCCGAGGTCGGCATCAGTACCCGAGTTGCTAATTTGCTAGCCGAAGCAGGGTATGAGACTGCTGGGAACACGCTCGAACAGCTCGAGATTGATGAAGACAAGATCCTCGCCCTACAAGGAGTCGGGCCCAAGGCCATTACAGAACTCAAGGAACTCCTTCCTGGCTACGATTATCCTGAGCCGGTCGTTGAAGAAGAGCTGGCCGAAGAGGAAGGGCTGGCCGAAGAGGAAGAGCAGGCTGCAGCTGAAGATGCTGACGCCGATGATGATGCCGAAGACGCGCAGGCGGAGGCCGAGGGCGAAGCTGATGCCGAACCCGATGCAGAGGCTGAACCTGCTGCAGAGGCCGACTCAGAGGCAGAGCCTGAGGCAATTCCGATCGAGGAGGCCTTTAAGCAAGCGATTGAGGAAGTCTCCAAGGCCGCTATAGAAACGGATGACGACGAGGCGACTGAAGCGGAGAAAGAAGCCGAGCGCAAGAAACGCAAACAGCGCGCACGAGTGGTCGAATATGACCCAGATCTAGGCGAGACGGTCGTGCGACACCGGAGAAAGCCAGGCCGGCAGACCGACTGGCAGGATGTGGGGGAATTCGACGACAACACATAGGCCATAGCGATGTCAGGGAAACACATCCCACAGCGAACCTGCGTAGGCTGCAGGGAAGTGCTTCCGAAGAGATCGTTGATCCGCATCGTACGCACTCCTGAAGGTGTTAGGATTGACCCCCAAGCTCCCGGCAGAGGCGCCTACTTACACGACCGGCGAACCTGTTGGGAAAGAGGCCTGAAAGGATCTTTGTCGAAGGCGCTACGCGTAGAACTCACGACAGATGATCGCAACGAGTTGATGCAAACCATGGATCAGTTGCCAGAGACGAATGAATAGCTCTCAGCGCGGCAACGAGCAATATCCTCTAGGCCGGTAGCTCGCGCTCGAGCCCCGGCTAGGGGCTGGAGGTGTGATATGAGCGAGAACGGTCAAAACCTCATCGAGATTCCAGAAACTCTGACGGTCCGCGACCTTGCGGATCGAATTGAGGCGAGTCCAATCGATGTGATTAAGCATTTGATGGCCAATGGCGTAATGGCTAATATCAATCAGCAGATCGACTTTGATACAGCAGCCATTGTTATCGCCGAGTTTGGCTACGAAGCTCAGGCTGTCGAACCGCTAGAGTCAGACTCCCCCGAAGACGCCACCGAGCTGCCTCGCTGGAGACAGATGCTTGACGAGGAAGACCCAGAGAAGCTCGTCGATCGGCCTCCGGTGGTCACCATCCTGGGTCATGTAGACCATGGCAAAACGACTTTGCTTGACGCCATCCGGCAGGAAGATGTAGCGGCCGGAGAAGCGGGTGGTATCACCCAGCACATAGGCGCCTATCAGATCAGCCACAACGATCGCCCGATCACTTTCCTGGACACTCCCGGACACGCCGCGTTTACGGCCATGCGCGCTCGAGGCGCGCAGGGTGCGGATATCGCGGTGCTGGTAGTAGCCGCGGACGATGGCGTGATGCCTCAAACGCGAGAAGCTCTCGCGCACGCCAATGCCGCTCGTGTGCCAATGGTTGTGGCACTCAACAAGGTTGACCGGCCCAACGCCAATCCAGATAAGGTGAAGCAAGAGCTGGCAGACGTGGGGCTGGTGTCCGACGAATGGGAAGGCGACACGATGGTTGTTCCGGTGTCGGCCACGCAAGGGTCGGGAATTGAAGATCTAATTGAGGCCATCCTGCTAGTGGCCGACTCCAACGAAATCCGTGCCAATCCCGAAGGCAATGTTTTCGGGACGGTCATCGAAGGCGAGCTGGACAAGAGCAAAGGTGTTCTAGCAACTCTTTTGATCCAGAACGGCACCCTCCACGTTGGCGATGTAGTGATGGCGGGAAACGCGCACGGGCGAGTACGCGCGATGTTCGATTTCCAAGGCGAGCCGATAAAAGAGGCGCCTCCCTCGACTCCCGTTTCGGTGTTGGGACTCTCGGACGTACCTCGGGCTGGCGAATTGTTCACGCTGGTCGAATCTGCGCGTGAGGCAAAAGCCATCATCAACGCTCGTGAGGTTAAGAAGGTTTCGGCGCCGACCGGAGCTCCGGCCATGACCCTGGATCATCTCTTCGAGGCTTATCAAGCAGGCGAAGCCCAGGAACTGAGATTAGTCGTCAAAGCAGACGTGCAGGGATCGCTGGAACCCATCATCAATTCGCTCGAAGAGCTGAGTGCTGGGGATATTCGGACCAATGTGCTCCATTCGGCAACCGGTAATATCGGCGAAGACGATGTGATGCTCGCAGCCGCTTCTGGTGCGATCGTGGTCGGTTTCAATGTTGTTGCCGATCAGGCCGCCAAGCGCGCCGGAGAAACCGAGCGGGTCGACATACGCTTGTACGAGGTGATCTACCGGCTGACGGAAGACATCGAGAAGGCACTGAAGGGAATGCTCAAGCCTGAGAAGCGGGTCGTTGAATTAGGCCAGGCGGAAGTGTTGAAAATCTTCACTATTCCAAAGATGGGCAAGATCGCCGGCTGTCGAGTACTTGAAGGCGAAATTCGACGCAATGCGCGTATGCGTGTAGTGCGCGGTGAGGAGAACCTCCATGAAGGGCCCATCGCTTCGCTTAAGCACGAAAAGGAAGATGTGACTGAAGTCCGTGAGGGCTTCGAGTGCGGAATCGCCCTCAAGGGTTTCGAGGCCTTCAAGAAAGGCGATAAGCTGATGGCCTTCATCATTGAGGAGACTGCCCCAGTGGAATAGAGTCGGTACCCTTCATTGTGCGAGGACGATCCAGCTCAGGAAGGTAGCCGAAGGATGTGGTCAGAAACTAAAAGTGAAACCTAATCGTGCCTAGCGAGACACGTGCCCGCAGGGTCGCCGATCGGATCAACCGTGAATTGGCGATCCTGCTTCAGCGAAAAGTGGCCGACCCGAGATTGGCGGGCCTGACCGTCACCGGAGTCGATGTCGATCGTGAGTTGGCATACGCCACGATCTATGTGACGGCACAAGACGATGAAGAAGAAGTGATGACCGCGCTGGCGAGTGCACGCGGATTTCTGCGCAAACAACTCGCCTCCAACATCCCCATGCGATCATTTCCCCAACTGCGATTTCGCTGGGACTATTCCCCGGATCGGGGAGCTCGTGTCGACGAATTGCTGGAGCGCCTGGAGCAGGAACGTCAGGAGCAAGGCTTGTCGACCCAGGACAGCACCTCCGAATTCACAGCCTCCGAAGACGAATCCGACGTGAACAACGATGAAAGTTGAGACCGAACGCGCCGCAAAGCGCATCGCCGACTCGTCCAACATTGTTGTCATCAGCCACGAGCGGCCAGATGGCGATGCGATCGGGTCGCTGCTGGCTTTGACATTAGCCTTGAAGGAAAAGGGGAAGCAGGTCGTGGCGGTACTGGACAGCGGACTGCCAAAGAAGTGGCAATTCCTTCCCGGTGCCGATCTGATCAAATCGGAGCTGCCATCGAACGAGCATTTAG
Organism: uncultured Anaerolineaceae bacterium; assembly: GCA_964482355.1. Classification (GTDB taxonomy): domain Bacteria; phylum Chloroflexota; class Anaerolineae; order Anaerolineales; family E44-bin32; genus JADFRG01. The sequence goes on from CAYZXF010000119.1 coordinate 8,339, forward strand.
TAATCACGGTGGATGCGGCCGATCTTCATCGAATTGGGACATTGGACGTCGCCCAGGTAGATGTAAATATTGATCATCATCCAAGCAATACCCAGTTTGGATCCATCAATCTGGTTGACCCGGAAGCAGCGTCCACAACTGTCGTATTGCACCGGCTGCTTCCTGAGCTTGACCTACCAATCAACATCGATATCGCTAGCAATCTTCTGACCGGCTTGATAACGGATACGCTTGGATTCCGAACCAACAGCGTCGGTCCAGATGCCCTTCGGATTGCGGCTGAACTGATCGAAGAAGGGGCGGACATCTCGCGGCTCTATCGGCAGGCGATGCTTGGGCGCAGCTTTGAGGCTGGGCGCTATTGGGCGCACGGGCTTTCCCGAATGGAGATGCGCGATGGGGTGGTTTGGAGCTCGCTGCTGGTCTCGGATCGAAAAGACGCGAAATACCCGGGCACTGACGACGCAGATTTGATCGATGTCCTCACCACCATCGAGGGGCCACGCGTCTCAGTGCTGTTCATCGAGCAATCGGATGGAAAGGTGAAAATCAGCTTCAGGGCACTTCCAGGCATGGATGTGAGCCGCCTGGCGGCGAACTTTGGTGGCGGCGGCCACGAGCTTGCTGCCGGAGCCATGGTTGAAGGCAAGCTCCAAGAGGTTATGGATCGGGTGCTGAGCGCAACGTTCGCGGCAATGGCAGAGGCAGAATCTTGAGCGCCTTCGGGATCATGGTGGTCGACAAGCCAGAGGGCCCAACCTCGCATGGAGTGGTGAGCATCGTACGCCGAGGGACGGGGGTCCGGAAAGTAGGTCATGCTGGAACGCTCGATCCGCGGGCCTCAGGTGTATTGGTACTTTGCCTGGGCCCAGCCACGCGGCTCTCAGAATATCTTTCATCGTCAAACAAGCTCTACGAAGCCAAGGTTCGCTTTGGGAAGTCCACGGAGACCTATGACGCGGAAGGGGCAACAACAAGCTCCACTGGCGAGGCGCCAACTGAGGACCAGGTTGATGGAGCGCTCGAAGGGTTTCGGGGCGAGATTCAACAAGTCCCACCCGCCTACAGCGCGATCAAATTGCAGGGGAAAAAAGCCTACGAATTGGCTCGTGAAGGAAAGCCGGTCGAATTGGATCCTCGGAGCGTAACGGTGTATGAGCTAACCAAGCTGCACTACGATCCACCGGAACTGATCATTCGGGTCGAGTGCTCTGCAGGAACCTATATCCGATCCCTGGCACACGATCTTGGAGAATCGTTGGCTACTGGCGCGCACCTTTCTGCGCTCCGTCGACTGAGGGCCGGCCCCTTTGGATTGGAAGATGCAGTGAGCCTGGACGAGCTGGAGCGAGCCATGGGCCGAGACGAGTGGCAGGATTTAGTACGGCCCGCGTCGGAGGCTCTGCCCGATCTACCGATTGTGATTGTAGAGGAGCCGGAGGTAGAAAAAATTCGAAATGGCCTGCGAATCCCATCCAGTGAGGGAGCGGCCGGAATGGCACGCGCGCTGGCTCCGAATGGAGAACTGGTCGCGATCCTGGTATCTGCGGAAGATGGCCAGGAGTGGCAGCCTCGCAAAGTATTCCTCTCCTAGATGCATCACGTTCAAGACCTCAGTGAACTTCAAATAGAGCGTAGCTCGCTCACCATCGGCTCATTCGATGGAGTTCATCTCGGCCACCACGACTTGCTGCAGAGGATGTTCGAGCGGGCGAAGGAAGCTGAAGTGCCGGTGGTTGTCCTGAGCTTTTTTCCGCACCCCTCCGTGGTTCTCCGCCAACGAACTCCTGCCTTCTATATCACGACGCCGGATGAGAAGGCGGAGCTGCTCGGGCGAGAAGGCGTGGACTATGTGATCACGCAACCGTTCGACCTCGAGCTATCTAAGGTGGAGGCAGGCGATTTTCTCGACCGGCTCACTGCCCAGCTTGGCTTTGTTGATCTCTGGGCCGGAGAGGATTTTGCGCTTGGTCACCAGCGGCGCGGCAACCGACATTTCCTTGAGTCAGAAAGTAGCGCAAGGAACTTTAATTTTCACCTGGTTCCGCCGTTGCTTGTTGGGGGGGAAGTGGTCAGTTCGACCAGGGTGCGGGAGTCACTTCGGTCCGGTGACGTGGCGCGAGCGGCGACTTATCTAGGAAGGTCATTCAGCCTGGTGGGGGTCGTTCAAGAAGGCGCTGGCCGTGGAAAAGAGCTCGGAATCCCGACTGCTAATCTTAAGATCTGGGAGGAGCGCGCCTACCCGGCGGTTGGTGTTTACGCGTGTATTGTGGAGGTTGATGGACAGCGGAAACAAGCTGTAACCAACATCGGATACCGACCTACATTTGATGACAAGCCTGAGGGGCCGATCATAGAGGCGCACATTCTTGATTTTGAACGCGAGTTGTATGGGCAAGATATCAAAGTCGAGTTTATTGATCGACTGCGCGACGAGATGCGTTTCTCGGGCCCGGAGGAATTGCTCGAGCAGATCGAACTGGACATCAGCCTCGCGCGCAACCTGTTGCAGGACCAGACGCTCGACTGAGGTCTGGCCGGCGCGCGGATCATCGTGCACTTAAGCAAACCTGCTGCAGGACCGAACGCTGGAATGAGGTTCGATTAGTCTTTGGCGAGATCCGCGATCCGGCTCTCCGCCAGGGCTACGTACTCTTCTTCAATTTCATAACCAACGTAGTCCCGCTCGTTCTTCAGCGCCGCCACGCACGAAGTTCCCGAGCCGGCAAAAGGGTCCAGCACTACGTCCCCACGGTAGGTATACATTTTGATGAGGCGCTCCGGCAGCTCTTCCGGGAATGGCGCTGGATGTCCGATCCTTTTCGCCGATACGGCGGGGATATGCCAGACGCTCTTGGTCCACTCCAGGAACTCGTCCCGTTCGATCGTGCTGTCGCCGTTTTTGGCCTTGCGTGAAAAAGACTCCTTCGAGAACACCAGAATGTACTCGTGAACATCGCGCAGCACCGGATTACTCGCCGATAACCAGGAACCCCAGGCGGTTGAGGAAGCGGCGCTTGCCCCCTTGTCCCAAATAATCTCGCCGCGCATGTGGAACCCCGCCTGAATCATGTCTTCGATGACAAATGCGTGGAGTGGGAGATAAGGCTTGCGGCCGAGATTCGCTACATTGACGCACGCACGACCGCCGGTGACCAATACCCGGTATGTTTCCTTGAAGACATTGATCAGCAGTTGCCTGTACTCCTCCAGGGAGAGGTCCTCGTCATAGTCTTTGCGAACGTTGTAGGGCGGAGAGGTCACCATCAGGTGAACTGAGTGGTCTGGCAATTCACTCATTTCCTCCGATGAACTTTGATAGATGCGATTGCGGGTTTTGGCCGGGAGTTCCTGCTCTACGAATTCGGTCACCTCTTCAGGTTTTAGATCTTGATAGAGCCTGCTGGAGTAGAAATGTGAGGAATCGTGACTGAACCGGCCTCCGGTGCCAAAACTGCTGGTTGTTGTCCGTTTGCGATCGGACTCACCCATAACCCAGCTGCCTCAGCGCGGTAGCGTCGTCCCGCCAATGCGGCCACACCTTCACGCGCAGATCCAAATACACTTTCCGGCCCGACATTTGCTCGATCGACTCTCGGCCTCGTTTTCCAATGTCGCCCAGCATGGAGCCACGCTTTCCGATCACGATCCCCTTCTGCGAATCGCGCTCCACATAAAGAATGGCTGCGATGTAAGCGCCCCGCGTTCCTCGCTCTTTGTATTCTTCAATTTGAATCGCCAGGCTGTGGGGGACCTCGTCCCGCAGGAGCTCGAGCGCCGCAGACCGGATCAGATCGGCAGCGATATCGCGTTCATAGGCATCCGTGACCTCTGATTCAGAATAATACTGGGGGCCGTTCGGGAGCCGGTCGACAACCTCCTGGGTTAGCAGATCCAAATTGTCACCACGAGTAGCCGACGTTCCGATCGCGATCGCATGTGGCAGCAAAGCCAGATAAGCATCCCAATGGGCCTGGAGCTGGTCTGGCCGTATGAGGTCCATCTTGTTCATCGCGGCTATGGTTGACGTATCCTCCGCGCGTCGGAGAATGGTTTCTGCGACCATTCGGTCGCCGGCTTTTGGCAGCCTGTGAACGTCGAATACGCACAGAATCACATCTGCGTCGTCAAGCGCATTGGAGGCTACGCTGTTCATATATTTCCCAAGCTGATTCCGAGGCCGGTGGATTCCAGGTGTATCCACAAATACAGCCTGTGCCGTAGGAAGTGTCAAAATGGCAAATTGACGCACGCGGGTTGTTTGCGGCTTGGGGGAAACCGGCAGGATGTCTTGTGCCAGGATAGCATTGAGCAGCGTCGACTTTCCAACGTTCGGCCGCCCTGAGACGGCCACAAAACCGGAGCGGTGCTCGCTGCTCACCGCTCCATTGTCCGGTCTAGCTCGCGCGCTGTCAAGCGAATCGTCACGATCACAACATTTCCCAGGAAACCGCGCGGGCTATAATACCGAGCCGTGGAGCAGGGTTAAGCTCGGAATGTCTATTTTTCGACGGACGAAGAAACAAAACCGGTTTATTGAACTGCTGATTAAGCAGGCGGAGCATACTGCAGAAGGTCTGGAAATCCTTCTGAAGTATGTGAAAAATCCGGCTGAAGATCTGGCAAGTAGGCTGACACACATCGAGAAGGAAGCGGATGAGGTCCGACGCATCCTGATCGACGAATTGAATCGAACCTTCGTGACTCCCATCGATCGGGAGGACATCTTCGCACTCTCCCTCACCATCGACGACGTTTTGGACTACGCCAACACGACCATCGAAGAGATGGAAATGCTCGAAATTGAACCCACGCCTTTCATGGAGCGGATGATCTCCCTGCTGAGCGAGGCAGCAACAGAGATTCATAGGGGAGTGGTGCGCCTCGAGAATAACCCGAATGTGGCCAACGACCATGCCGTGCGAGCCAAAGCGCTCGAGAATCGGACGGAGACGGTCTACCGAGAGGCTATTGCCGATCTATTTCACATGCCCAGAGATGTCGACCACATTGTAGAGATGCTGAAGCTACGCGAGGTATATCGACATCTGTCCAACGCAGCGGATCGCGGGGACGCAGCCGCAAATGTGATTGGGGATATCATCGTCAAGAAAATGTAGAGTTGGCTGCGCCTATGCTGGATGAAAAAAGGGCCATGCGGCCCTTTTTGATTCTGGTTGAGAATGGTGATGCTATCCGCAGGTTCAGGCCAGTCTATCCAGTTTCATACCCACTTCTCTCCACTGGATTTTTGAAATTCCAAGTTTCTGACGCAGCGAGTCTTTGTCCATCCCTGACTTATAGTCTGTCAGCGCGCTGGTCCACCTGCACATGTTGAACGAAAGGTGTTTATCGAGACCGGCGTCTTCGCCGATGTCCTCCAATAAATATTCGAGGCGTCGTGGAGAATATGGAAATAATCGCTCGGAGGGCTCGTACTTCTTGAGGTATTCCTTATAGGCTGGAACCCAATTCGATTCAAGCGAAAGCTTGCGCTCTCGGTAGCGCTTGCTCACATCACCATACCGAATCCACAAAATCTGGCCATCCGTGGATTTCAAATCGACATGGTTGAGGTGAATTGCAAGGCATTCGCTTTTCTTGATGCCGGTGTGCAGCAGGAGGCTGACTAAAGTAAAAGGCCGTGCATCTGGCGATTCCTTTTGTCGCGATCCTTCCGCGGCTTTCAAGACCGCCAGGAGTTCATCTTGCGTCAGCACTACCGGCAATGGGCTCAGTACGGACTCCTGGGGAATAGCAGCCGCAGGATCCTCCACAAGAACGCCCGCCTGAACCAGCCATCGGAAGAAGGCCTTCAGCGACGTCACTCGGCGGGAGTAGGTTTTGGGGCTGCAAGGAACGCCGCGCCGGTTGAGCATCCAATCCAGGAAATTGCGCAGATCGTGCGTGCCGATGGAATTTATCGGGTGTCCGGCTCCCATAAAGCGGGCCAGCAATCTCATATCACCCGTAAAGGCTTTTACGGTATTGATGGAGCGCCCGCTTTCCTCCAGGTCTTCCCCCCACACCTGGATTGCGGCGCTCAGGCTGGAATCCGGCCGCAGCGGACCTTCCGCGATGCCAACTTCTTGGCCCGATTTGGAGAAAATTGGGAGATTCTCGCGTCGATCAGACATCGCCAGGCCTCGGCAAAAGACCGGTCCGGGAGAATTTCTTTGTGGATTCCCAAAGAGTGGGATACATGCTTCGCATAGCCACGAGCGGCGATACTAGACTCGTGCAGGCGAATTGTCAAATGCTATGGGTTGGATCGTGTTGGGACCGTTGGCTTATCCCAATTGGTCTCGCGTGGGGTCGAAACAAGGCTTGTAATCATCTCCAACGACGAGGCGGAAGGCGAATGGGGAGGTTGGATCCGGCTCTGCGGTTAGACGGGAGTCCGAGAGGCCGAACGCTTTCAGGATCTCTGCAGCCGTCCCATCTTGAGCCAATCCGTAGTCGATTAAGTGGGTGGTGGTTCCGGTAGAGGGTGCGTGTGATGCAACATGTGTCGCAAAGCCGGAATACTCCAGCCTTTCTGCGGCAAGATCGCCCCAATGGCTTTGTCCGGAAGCGTTTGCTACTTCCACAGTGAGCGCGATCTCCGGCACCAGCTCGTCGAACGCCTCAAAGTCGAAGGCGTCGGCTACAAGTGCGGCAACCGGACCAGGTTTCGGAACTAAAACCTGAGCTCCCGAGCTCGGAATGCGCCAACTCGTGACCTCGTCTCGTCCGATAAAGCGACTGCGAACATCTGCCGTACCGATGCGCGCCGCAAGCGGCGCCAACGAGATAAGTTCGGTCACCGTCATATCCGTTGCAACGGAGTCTCGGAGATCAGAATACAGGTCCGGGATGCGGGGGATCAATCCGACCGAGAGAATTTCCTTGTAGAGGGCTCTAAGCACTTCCTGCTGCCGACGGCCCCGATCAAAATCGGATGACAGCTTCCTGGAGCGTGCGTACCAGAGCGCCAGATCTCCATCCATGTGTCTTGCGCCGGTTGGAACGGTGTAAAGATGCCAGTTTTGCTCCTTCTCCGGATCGAGCGCCGGACTCTTCAGTCGCCAATCGCGATAGGAGCAGGTGACGTTTACCTCCACGCCGCCGACCGTATCCACGATGCTGCTAAATCCGTTCATCTCGACCTTGGCATAGTGGTGGATCGGAAATCCAAAGTTGTAGCGGATGGTATCGGCGAACAGAGCCGGTCCACCACCGGGATAATTGATGCGGTCCCCAAGACTGAAGGCGGTATTGACCCGCTGCATGCCGTATCCGGGGAGATACACGTATAGATCGCGTGGGATGGATAGCATAGACACCTCGCCACGCTCCGGATGGACCGAAAGAATAATGATCACGTCCGTGTTGAACCCGGTCCAAGATGGCCGCCGATCCGATCCCAACAATGCAATATTGATGATTGCAGGATCGATGGATAGCGGGGCAGATGGCGGCGGGATTGGAGTGGGTGGAGCTGGAGCATTTCCGTATGTGAACGGGGCCGGCCAGCCTACATCGAAGATCGCAGGGGAAGTGGGTTGTGGAGTGGAGCTGGCAGCGGGAGGGGTCGGCGATTGATAAATCTCAGTGGGAAGCTTGTCCAGCCTCGGCGCATTGCTTTCCGATTTAGGGGATGGGAGGCAACCGGCCAGCGCCAAGGTCAGGGTCAGAGAAATTAGTATGCTTCGCATTCGCATGATGCAGCCGTCGCTCAGCCGACCGGGATATGGAGCTACGCCAAGGGTTCGGTGAACTGGGCTGGAGCCCGTTGGCCCTTCCCGACCCAGCGAAGCGCCAACATGCCGTACAGTATCGTGAGCCAGAAGGTTATGCCGCGGAAGGTGAGGGTGATCACGGCGGAGACTGCTAGCGACAAGCCGAGCGAGGTCAGGACAAGGGTCATGGCGCCCTCGACGAAACCGACTCCCGAAGGCGTAGGAGACACGATGTAGAAGAGATATCCAATGCTGAAACCTGCGATGAGCATGGTGACGGTAAAGGGTTGGCCAAAGGCTTTGAAGATCAAGCCCAAGATGATGATGAGCAGGGCTTTGCTGCTGAACGCCAACACTCCGGGAATTAGAAGCTTGCCCGGAGATTTCCTAACGATCTGCAAGCCTTCATAGACATCATCAGCGAAGGGTCGCGCTCGTGAGAGGTCTACCGAGTCGCGGCGGAGAATAGGATGCAATATCCGGTTCAGGATCGTTCCCAGGCGAGTAAGCACATTGGCAAGCAAGATCGGCGAGCGCATGCCCATGACAAGCACCAGGCCCGTGGCCAGCGCAATTCCGGCCAGTACGAGCATTGCCAGAACGCTTGCGGTGTTCAGCTGATTCAGCCTGAAGAGCAAGAATAAGCCAAGCAGGACGACTGCCAGCAGGCTAGATTGCTCGAAAAACACGAACACCGCTCCTGCGGTTGTGACCCTTCCCGATCGAAGCCCACGCCTTTTTCCATCCGCAACCATCACCGCCATGCCGCCCATGCCTGCACTCGGCGCTATTACGCTTACGAATTGAGCCGATACAGAGACCAATCCCAGGTGAAAGAACCGCTCTCGAATTCCTAGGATTCGGTAGAGCACCCAGAACGACGCGCTGACGTTTAATATCCAGAGGAACTGCACCATGACTGCCAGAGCCACCCAGGCCGGGTCACCTTCTCGGAGAGAGTCAATGACCTGCTCAAGTTCTGCAACTCGGGAAAAAAAGAAGAAGGCGCCGAGAGAGATCGCCAGCAGAATAATTAGTCGACGCAAGGCTAGGCCGGCAAGCTTTCCAGGCTGATGGGGTCACCCACTGCAAAAGCCTGAGCACTGCGGTCAATGCGGGTGCAAAGCTTTGTGAGAACGTCCTTCGGCCCCAGCTCAATGAAGGTCTCAATCCCGAGCGCCCGCATGGCCTCGATGGTTTCAGTCCACCGAACGCGGGATGTGAGCTGGGCCTGCAGCTCTGCCCGGATCTCCTCAACGGTCGAAAGCGGTCTGGCGCTGACATTGGCAATCACAGGGATCGCAGGCTGCTTGATGGGGGTCGCCTCTATCGCCTCGTTCAGTTGGGCTTGAGCGGGTTCCATCAGCGGCGAGTGGGCGGCGATGCTCACCGCAAGCGGGATCACCCGCCGCGCTCCAGCTTGCTTCAGTCGCTCAGTCACTTCTTCCATTCCGGATTCGGACCCAGAGATCACGAGTTGCCCCGGGCAATTGTCGTTGGCAAGCTGAACCACTTCGCCAGATGCTGATTGAGCTTCCAGGCACACAGCTTCAACGATCTCAGGATCCAGCCCCAACACCGCGGCCATGCGGCCTGGACTGCGCTCGCCGGCAGCCTTCATGGCTTCGCCCCGGGCGCGCACGAGTTTGACCGCGTGCTCAAACGAGAAAGAGCCCGCACACACCAGGGCTGAAAATTCCCCCATGGAGTGGCCCGCAGCAGCGGCCGGCAAGGATTGGGGAGCGAGGGCACGAAGGGCCGCGATCGAGTGAACCAAAATCGCAGGTTGGGTGTTAATGGTGTCGTTGAGCTGCTCGGCGGGGCCTTCCCAACAGAGGGTGGATAGAGGGAAGCCAAGAATCTCATCTGCTTCTGCGAAGGTTTCCGCCGCAGCCGAATTTTTTGCGGCCAATTCCTGACCCATCCCAACTTCTTGAGAGCCCTGGCCTGGAAACAGGAATGCGGTGGAGCGTGAATTGAAGGCCATGGCCGGGGTCGCTAGTCGCTTTCGATCTCCACGACCTCGCGGCCAGCGTAGTGCCCGCAATTAGGGCATACGTGGTGGGGGAGGTGTTTGTCTCCGCAATTCGTGCAGGTGATCAAATGCCGCGGCCGAAGTGCGTCGTGGGCACGGCGGCGGTTGCGACGACCTTTTGATGTCCTGCGCTTTGGTAGAGGTGGCATTTGCTCTCGTTCGTCCTTACAGAATGGTGCCTGCCCATTGGGCAAGCCGGACCATTATAACTGGGGCGAAAGCACTGTCAAGAAGCCGGATCACGCTGCCGCTTTAACTGAGGTCGCAGCGATGCTTGCTGCTACTTCAACTGAGGGCGCGGCGATGCTCGCCGCCGCATCTCTAAAGACTCAGCGATGCTCGCTTGGTACCCAGCGAGCATCATGGCATGCTATTTGCGTTCGCTGAAGACAGTCACAGGGCCCGTTCGGGATTGAGACCTTCATTGAGCTGGGGCCGAAGGACGTTCTCACAAAGCTTTGCACCCGCATTGAC
>CAYZXF010000120.1:0-2279 GCA_964482355.1 uncultured Anaerolineaceae bacterium
GACACCGTTATGGGAGTAGTGACACTGCAGAATCTCGGCCTCAGCGCCACGAATGTTTCTCTCACAGTTACCGGAACTCACCCCGAGCTTACGGTATTGGCTGGTAGCGCTTTTTTTGGCACAATCACTGAAGGTCAAAAAGTCAGCTCAACAGATACAATCAAAGTTGTTGTTTCGCCGTTCACAACCAGCGGCGATCGACCGAAACTTGATATCACTATTAGCGGTGACCAGTTCAACACACCAATGGCACTTCATTTTCTTGTTGGTTCGCTCGTGCAAAAGAGTAAAGTCAATCACAACACCGGTCGCATTGCCACGACTGTTACCAACTACGGTGTGATAGGGCTCGGCCCCAATTCTATTTTTGCTGCTAAGGGAGTCGGTTTCAACTTTGATAATCTCGGTGATGACCTGTTCGAGGGTGGGCTGATGGTTGGAACCGGCTTCAGTTTGGTGTCAAGTGGTGTGCACGGCACCCTTGATGAGCCAGAGCCGGGGTTCGAGCCAGCAGCGGGAGGGGACCTTATCTTCACCAGTCCGGGTCTGTCCGCCTTTGAAGAAACGACGTCAAAATTCAATGATGAAAACGCCGCCAATCCTCTCGGTCTGGAGATAACACAGCAGACTTTCGCGCGAGAGGCACCTGACGATGGTTTTGTTTTGCTCAGATATATTATAAAAAACACAGCCGCTTCGACTATCAGTAACTTGTATGTTGGCATGTTCCTCGACTGGGATGTCGTTACCTTTTCTCCGAACGCTGGCGGCTATGACGCTGCTGATAACTTCCTCTGGACAGCCAGAAATCTTGGCGGTACCAAGAGCCGCTATCGTGGTGTCACTATGACCGAAGGCACGGTAAGCACGGCAATGACCGATGCTGCCAACGCTTCAACAATCTATCTGCCGAGCAATCCCGGCGCTGACGGATTTACTACTGCCGAAAAGTTCAATACTCTGCAGGCTGGATTTGGATCAGCGTCCAGTTATGTGGACGCCACCATTGATATCTATCAGGTGATGGCGGCCGGACCTCTGTCGCTTGCACCCGGACAAAACTATCCGATAACTTTCGCCCTTATCGCCGGAAACACCTTCGCGGATATTCGTGACGCCGCCGTGCGGGCGTCGTCTGTTCTTACAGATGTAGAGACCGACCCGGATGATATTCTGCCGAATGACTTCCGGCTGCATCAGAACTATCCCAATCCGTTCAACCCTTCGACCATAATCGCCTTTGATCTGCCCCGTGCCTCGGAATATACGTTGACTGTTTTCAATATTCTCGGAGAAAGCGTTTATCGGCGAACAGAAAATGCCAGAGCCGGACGGGTAGAGATTTCATGGAAGGCCGAGCATCTGGCCTCGGGAATATATTTCTACCGAGTCGAGGCGGGTGACTTTTTGGCCAGCCGGAAAATGATTTAGCTCAAATAATCTGGGGGTCGGCGACCCCTATCTTTATTAGCTATCTTTTGTCATCCAAATTGTCGTAAGACCAGTTTCGCGCTCCAGAATTCTTGATTCAGATTCTGTGCGGCAAAAGAGAATAAGTTCCTCCGGCGCGAACAATTTCAGATCAAGATCACCGAGATGGCGATACTCTCTTTCCTGACGCCAATCGGTTATCTTTCCGCGCGACTGCGTCATCCATCTCTCGCTATTACTCTGTCTCCTTTTTTCTAAGTAAGCAACTTCTCTGATGCCGTGTCTTATCGCCGCTTCCATCGTTATCCCGATTCCATACGGCTCCAGGCTCATTTGCAAGTGACGGCTTCGCCAGTGCATGAGCGAGACAGCATCCGAAGGAGATAGAGAGCTAAACGAAACGGTTGCGATATTGGCGGGCATATTTTTTTGCGAGGCAATAATGGTTCGAGATAGAGCGATACGATTTAACGTGGCGATAGCGCTTCGGGGATACTCGTTCGATTCGATGATATCCCGGTAATAGTCAAAGAGCCTTTCATCCGGCCAGTGTGAATTGCGCGCTCGTGTCCAGTGTATTAAATGGCTGTCTGTGAACTGTTTTAGAGAAGGATTGATATCTGATTGTTCAATCCGGTATCCCAGAGGTTCGGAACTCTTTGCGTACTCTATCTGGAACTCACGCACGATATCTTTTCCGGCTGTGATCTGCCTGTCAACAAGTGCGGCCATGTTTCCTGACGAAGAGATTGAAATCGGGAGTATGACGTCGGCGCGCCGGAGCAGCTCTTCACCGCGAAGGCGCATCAGCGCTGATTTATCAGAGTGGTCATCAGGACTAATGAGTG
>CAYZXF010000121.1:0-1744 GCA_964482355.1 uncultured Anaerolineaceae bacterium
TCTCATACGGTGGATCATCATTGGTTACAAGCTTTGTCGGACTTGCGTTCATCGTGCTCCTGTCAAGAGCCCGGTTGCCGGGTGCTGGGAAATTCGCGCGCCCGGTTCTCAACACAAACATCATTCTGAGCGCGGGCTGGATAGTGATCGCTCTCTCTCTTGGTTGGTGGGGGATCATAAGATCGGATGATTTGACCAGGCGTACCGATAATCTGCGTCGAGCTCTGGGCAGCTTGGAGTCGCCACGGGGAACCATATTCGACCGCAATGAGATGCCCCTTGTCTCCACCATCGGAGAGCCGGGAGAGTATCAACGCAACTATCTCGACCCGGCGACTGCCTCGATCACCGGATACGATTCGCTGGGCTTTGGCCAGGCAGGGATCGAACGATACCTGGATCCGTATCTGCGTGGAGAAATTGGGCCAGGGCCGCTTGAGTTGTGGTGGAACAAGCTATTAAGAGGAGTACCGCCTCCCGGGTCAGATGTGCGGCTGACCATCGATAAAGCTCTTCAACGCGCCGCGGCCGATGGATTGGACGGCCAAAAAGGAGCGGCAGTCGTCTTGGATGCGGTGACGGGGGATATTCTGGCCAGCGCCTCTGCACCCAGTTACGATCCTAATCGACTGGATGAAGACTGGCCTCAGCTCATTACTCGCGAAGATGCGCCTCTTCTGAATCGGGTCACGCAGGGCAGCTACCAGCCAGGCATGGCGGTATCACCTCTCCTGTATGCGTGGGCACTTGGCAAAGATTTCGTCGAGCCCGATAGCGCAGCGCCTGAATTTTCGAGCGCAATTGAGCTTTTTGATCATACTCTAGCCTGCTCTTCCCCTTCGCCATCCGGTAGTTGGGGCGAGGCGCTTTTCCACTCATGCGCTGGACCGTTCGTCGTTCTGGGAGGGCGTTTGGGGAAGGAAGGAATATCACAAGCGTTCGATGCGTTTGGGTTCTCGATACCCCTGGATATCCGGTTGACCGCGCTGGACCCGCAGTCGATTGAGGGTTCGGATGATCTAGAGTCTTTGGGTTTAGAGGCGATCGGGCAGGGCGAGCTAACGGTCTCGCCGCTTCAGATGGCAAGGGCTTACGCCGTGCTGGGAGGCGCAGGAGTACGGCCATCGCTCTCGATTGTAGATGCATTCCGCCCTGAGCAGGGAGAGTGGGAGCCATTGATGCCATTGGGTATCGAGCAAGTTGTTCTTACCCCTGTCGACGCACAGCTGACTCTGGATGCATTCGAGAAATTCGACGGCGAGATCGTCGGATATGAGGTCCAGGCCCTTAGTGGTGAAGACGCAGTGTCGTGGTTCATGGGAATCGGGCCCGCGGGACGATTAGTAGTGGTGCTTATCGAGGACTCCGAATCGGCGCTGGCAAGGGAGCTTGGCCTTCATCTACTGGAGCTTGTCAGCGACCTTGACCTTGCTCCTGCGGGCGGCTAGAATGTTCGAGTCTGGCGGGTCGGCATCAGGATCTCCAAACAACCTATCGAAATCATTGATCAGGACCTCCGGGAGGAAATCCTTCTCGGAGGTTTTCACGGGAAAGGCCTATGGTCAGAATTCGTTTTCGCAGAGTAGGGGCTCGAAATCAGGTCAGTTTTCGCATTGTAGCGGCAGATAAGGAAAGCCCGCGCGATGGACGGTACCTGGAGGTGCTTGGAATGTATAACCCACGTACCAATCCATCTACGGTGCGAGTGGACGAGGCACGCCTATTTCACTGGATGTCAAACGGG
>CAYZXF010000122.1:0-11645 GCA_964482355.1 uncultured Anaerolineaceae bacterium
GTCGAGGAACTTGAGGAAGAAGCGGCCGAGGAACTCGAGTTCCTCGGCCGCTTCTTCCTCAAGTTCCTCGACGGCTTCCTCTTCGACTTCCTCGACGGCTTCCTCTTCGACTTCCTCGACGGCTTCTTCCTCCTCCTCCGCCCTCCATGAGGTTTCGCCCCCGCCTTCGGATGGATCGTCGGTTGGCTCAGCCGTCCAGGAGGTCACGTCAAAGCCTTCGGCACGCACCTGCGCCGCCTGAGGACCTTTCTCGGTCTCTTCGATCACAAAGGACACCTTTTCACCCTTCTCAAGGTTTCGGTATCCCTCGCCCTCGATGCCTGTGAAATGCACAAATATCTCGCTCTCTTCACCGTCCGGTGCGATGAAGCCATAGCCCTTCACCCGGCTGAACCACTTCACCGTTCCAGACATTCGTTCGGCTGCCATTCTCTACTCCTCCACGGAACGGACCCATTTGACGCTTAGGTCCCTTCACTAACAACTGGCGCAGGATAGCACAGGTAGGTATCTCCGTCAACGCACCCTCCCGAAAGGGCGCAGGCTGCAATCCAAAGGGCGCCGTTCCACATAAACCATCGCTCTACAGGGCTTTATGGTAGACTCCGTGGCCTCATCCAGAGAGGCTGAGGGACCGGCCCTACGAAGCCTCGGCAACCTCCCGAGAGGAAGGTGCCAATTCCGGCAGAAGCGGCGGATTCAATCCGCCAAATTTCTGGAAGATGAGGGTTAATCGTGAAATCACACGACCCCTTCTTCCATAAGGGGTCTTTTTGTTGTCGTAGATCGTCGGCAGGAATAGTAACTGGAAGGTAAGCATGGCGGATATTTTGACTCAAACCCTTGGGTATCCTCGCATCGGCACCGACCGCGAGCTCAAGAAAGCCCTTGAAGGGCACTGGAAAGGGAAAGTCGCGGCCGACGAGTTGCTCGAAACCTTTCACGCCGTACAAAAGCAGTCAGCGGAGGCCCAGTTGGCGGCCAGCATCGACCGAATCGGCGTTGGAGATGGCACCCTGTACGACCACGTCCTGGACTGGACCATCCGACTGGGATTCATCCCCGATCGCTTCAAGACCTTCGAGGGGCTTGAGCTTTACTTCGCCATGGCGCGCGGCGCAGCGGGCCTGCCCGCGCTCGAGTTGACAAAGTGGTACGACACGAATTACCACTTTCTAGTCCCTGAGATTGAAAAAGGCTCTCACGCGAGTGCGAATTTCGCGCACTTCATAGAACAGATCTCATATGCGAAGAGCATTCTGGGCGAGCGCGCAGTACCTATCGTGTTGGGTCCCGTTACCTTTCTTAGCTTGGCGCACCTTGAGCGCCCATTCGGTGAGGTGCTTGATGAACTTATACCGATCTACGTCGATCTGCTGAGCCAACTCTCGGACCTGGGCGTGACAGAAGTTCAACTGCACGAGCCCCGGCTTGTGCTCGATGATGCGGCAGAGCTTGAACCCCATTATCGAAATACTTATCAGGAGCTTGCTAAAGTCGGCCTACCCATCAATCTCGTCACCTACTTCGATGATTTAGGGGAGACCTTCTCCTGGGTCGTGGATCTGCCGGTGGCCGCGGTCAGCCTTGACTTTACCCGCGGCGATAACTTGAGCCTGATTGAGGAGCATGGCTGGCCCAAGGATAAGGAGCTGTGCGTCGGGATCGTTGACGGACGCAACATCTGGAGCGTCCAGCCGGCCACTGTGCATAAAACATTCAAACGGGTACAGGAGCATGGCGAAGTCAGGGTAAGTGCATCGTGCTCGCTTCAATTCGTGCCCTATCGCGCTTCCCGCGAGCAACATCTTCCGGAGCCGCTAAAGGGCGTTCTGGCTTTCGCCGAAGAGAAACTTGCCGAAATTGTTCTGCTTGGCAAAGTCGCCCGTGGAGAATCCGCTGAGCAAGAAATCAAAACCAGCGAGCGCGCCTGGTCGGATTATCGCAGCTTTGCAGAGGGGGAGCCGGGCGTTCGGGAGCAAATTCAGCAGCTCGAAGCCGACTCGTACGAACGGCAATCGACATACTCCGATCGACGACCCAAACAGGTGACGCTGCCACCCTTCCCCATCACGACCATCGGATCTTTTCCACAAACTGTGGAGGTTCGTCGATTACGGGGACGATACAAACGAGGTGAGATCACCCGGGAACAGTATGAGGCTGGTATCGATTCCTGGATCGGCTACACCATCGGCACGCAGGAGGGATTGGGCCTGGATGTGTTAGTGCACGGCGAGTTCGAGCGCTCGGATATGGTCGAATTCTTCGCCGAAAAGATGACCGGCTTTGCATTCACAGATAATGGTTGGGTGCAGAGCTACGGCAATCGCTACGTGCGGCCCCCAATTATCTGGGGAGATCTGCGCCGCACGGAAGCCATGACGGTACGCGAGTTTGGAGTGGCGCAGTCCTTCACGGAGAAACCGGTGAAGGGAATGCTGACAGGGCCGGTGACGATTCTAAATTGGTCCTATGCTCGCACAGATGTGTCGCACAAGGACGTGGCCTTCCAACTGGCCCTGGCATTACGCGAAGAGATTGCGGATCTGGAGGCGGCTGGTGCACGCGTGATCCAGGTGGACGAACCTGCGCTCCGTGAAGGCCTGCCCCTTAAGCAAGCCCGTTGGGATGAGTATCTGGATTGGGCCGTGGAGGCTTTCCGCATGGCCACGGGCGGTGCAAGAGATGAAACGCAGGTGCAGACCCACATGTGTTATGCAGAGTTTGGCGACATCTACAGCGCCATCGATGGCCTAAATGCGGACGTGATCCTGATCGAGAACGCACGCAGCGGCGATGAGACCCTGCATGAACTCGCGGAGTATGGATACAGCCGGGAGGTCGGCCCCGGAGTGTACGATGTACACACCTCCAACATCCCGAAGGTCGAGGAGGTGAAGGCCCGGCTGAAGGCATTCTCCGAGCATCTTCGGCCCGAGCAGATATGGGTTAATCCTGATTGTGGCCTAAAGACTCGGAATTGGGACGAAGTATTACCTGCGCTGGGCGCTATGGCGGAGGCGGCCCGGCAGGCTCGAAAAGAATTGGAGACTAGTGCAGTCGCCGAGCCTGCATCGGACTAGAAACTCTAGAATCTTATGAGCAACCGGGCTAAATTCTCGGATTGGCTGGCCAGTGGAGAACCCATTCTGGCAGATGGCGCCATGGGCACACAGCTGCATGCACGGGGAGTTTCTTTTGATGCTTGTTTCGACGAGCTAAACCTGTCGCAGCCTCAAATGATCCTGGATATTCATCGGGAATATCTAGAGGCGGGTGCCCGGATTATCGAAACCAACACGTTTGGTGCGAACAGGCACAAGCTTTCTTCGCATGGGCTGGATCACAAGGTAGCGGAAATCAACGCTGCAGGGGTGGCGCTGGCGAAGCAAGCTATCGATGAAACAGGCGCAGATGCGCTTATAGCCGGAAGCGTCGGACCGCTTGGGGTCCGCTTGGCTCCCTTTGGTCGAGTAAAAACCGAGGAGGCATTTGAAGCCTTCAAAGAACAAATCACTGCATTGGAGCAAGCCGGCGCGGACTTGATTTCCCTCGAAACGCAAAGCGATCTCTACGAATTACGCGAAGGAATTCAAGCCACTAAAGTGGTAGGCGACCTGCCGGTTATTGCATCGGTTACTTTTACAAGGGACGACCGAACATTGCTCGGTGATACACCCGCTCAAGCTGCTAAGTCTCTCTGGGAGGCTGGGGCGGATGTAATTGGCGCTAACTGCTCCGAGGGCCCCGCTCAGTTGCTTCGGATCATTCAAGCCATGCGGCAGGCAGTGCCTGAAGCAAAATTTTCCGTAATGCCTAACGCGGGGTGGCCGGAACAAGTAGGGGGACGCATTATGTACCCCGCAACCGCAGATTACTTTGCAGACTACGCTCGAGCATACTCTGAGATCGGCGCCAGCATCATCGGGGGGTGCTGTGGAACGACCGCGGACCACATCGCCCATATGCGAGACGCCTTAGAGCAGGTCGATCTCAAACATGCCAGCACCATCACAATTGAGGCTGCGGAGGACCTGGAGAAAATTGCAAGCGGTCAATTAGCTCCCACCCATCTAAATATGAAATTGGGGGCCGGCCAATTTGTGCTCTCGGTTGAGATCAATCCTCCGCGCGGCTTGTCGGTAGAAAAGCTTCTCGCAGGAGCGCGATTGCTCGCTGACGCCGGAGCGGATGTCATCAATGTGGCCGACAGCCCAATGGCTCGCGTTCGGATGAGCCCATGGGCTGTGTGTCATCTAATCCAGCGGGAGGTTGGGCTCGAAACCGTTTTGCATTTTCCAACCCGCGGCCGCAACTTGCTCCGCGTGCAGGGGGATCTGTTGGCCTCTCACGCCACTGGTGTCCGCAACATATTCGTGGTTATGGGCGATCCCACCTCCATCGGTGACTACCCGGAGGCGACAGATAACTATGACTTAGTTCCCTCAGGGCTTATCAAGCTTGTAAAGCAGGGATTCAATACCGGCGTTGATCTTCATGGAGACGAAATCGGGGAGGCTACCTCGTTTTACGTAGGCTGCGCACTTAATCCCAACGCGACTAATATTGATCAGGAGATTCGAGTGTTGAAGCGAAAGGTCGAGGCTGGCGCGGATTTCGTTCTTACCCAACCTGTGTTTGAGCCTGACCGCGTCGAGCAAACCATCTCTGCCTATGAAGAAAGGCATGGGCCGCTTGATATTCCGATAATTATTGGCATTCTTCCTATATATGGGCTAAAGCACGCGCGATTTCTGCACAATGAGGTGCCGGGTATTTCCGTACCTGAAGTTATTCGGAAACGCGTTGCGGCCGCGGGTGATCATGCCCCACAGGCTGGGGTAGCCATCGCGGTTGAGATTCTCGACCAACTGACGGACAGCGTGGCCGGCGCGTATATCCTGCCGCCTTTTGGTCGGTATGATATGGCGGCAGAGATCATCGAGTCGGTAGTAAAACCATTGCCCGCCGGCGAAGGCACCCGAGCAAGGACAGTTAATTGATCGTTACTGGGATTCCGATGGTGTTGATATTTGTCACCAATGTTGCGGATAGTGTCAAGTGGTATCAGGCAACTTTGGACCTGCCCGTGTTTTACCAGGACGATGGATTTGCGTCACTCGGCGTTGGAGATCAGCGTCTGGGACTCCATTCAGGGGGCAGTGCAGATGCCAAAGCTGGCAGCACTCCGGTCTTCAGGGTCGATGACTATCCCACCGGCAAAGCAACGCTAGAGTCGCGCGGCTGCGATTTCTACTTTGAGAACGAGACGCCCAATGCGGTGTTCGGTTCCTTTCGGGATCCGGACGGAAATGCCCTGCAAATTATGCAGGATCGGCAAGCTTCGACCGGAGATGAGGTTTCCAAATGACAGATCTAGCTGATCGTGAACTCAATCCGCCCCGCGGGGGAGGCATCTCGCCTCTCGAGGGGGCCGAGCTGCAGCGTTTTCAAGAAAAGCTCGGCGGCGACTGGGAAGTGATCGACGGCCGGCACCTTGAAAAACAGTACAAATTTAGTGACTTCCAGTCAGCGCTTGACTTTGTAAACAAAGTCGGCGAGCTCGCGGAGTCGGTAGATCACCACCCGGATCTTTGCCTGGGCTGGGGGAAGGCCAGCATCACGATCTGGACCCACAGTATCAATGGGCTCTCCGAGGCCGATTTCGTATTCGCGGCCCGCGCCGACCGATTTGCTGCGTCGGCCTGAGAAGCCCGCCCGACGCGAAAACCAGCAATTGAAGAAAAATTGCCCCCTGCAGTTCCCGGGAGCCTTTCCGTTTCGTGCACTCGGATCTGAGTACGCCGGCCTTTCCCCCAGAGCATTCAGATAAAGTAATCGCATCACCTTGCAGGAGCCAAATACAATCATGGACACCATGACCGATGACAAATTCGTGATTCACCCAGACACTCGCCCGGGGCACGTGCATTTGACCGTCGCCGATTTAGAGCGCCAGATCGAGTTCTACCAGCGCGTTCTAGGTTTCCAGCTTCATTGGAGCGAACCCGGTAGAGCGGGCCTGGGAGCGCGAGGCTCAGATCTGCTGCTCATGACTGAGGATTCCAGCGCCAGACGGGTGCGAGGTACGACCGGCCTTTATCACTTTGCAGTCCTTTTCCCCGATCGCCGCGAATTTGCACGTGCGGTTGCCAGGCTGTTTGAGCTTCGTTATCCGAATCACCCAACCGATCATTTGATGACTGAGACTACTTATTTGGATGACCCGGAGGGAAATGGAATCGAGCTGTATGTCGATACCCCCGAGCGGGGCAGGTGGGACATGTCCAATGATGGATTTGCGGCGGTGGATGCTCAGGGGAAGCCACACTCCGGCCGCGAACCGCTTGATGTGGAGGCACTCTTGCAGCACTTACGCGCTGATGACCGACTGGATGGTCCTGCTCCTGAGGGAACGGTCATCGGCCACGTTCACCTACATGTCGCAGATATCGCTAAGGCCAATCACTTCTACCATGACCAGCTTGGCTTTGATATTCAAGGAGTCTCCAATTCGATCGGCATAAGCTTTGTTTCTGCAGGGGGCTATCACCATCATATCGGATTGAATATATGGCTTGGGCAAGACGCTCCTGCTCCAGCTGACGGTGCCCTCGGATTGCGAAACTTCTCGATCGTCGTACCCAATGCGGCCGAGCTGGAGCATCGCTTGGGGCAAGCTAAACTACCTTTCGAGAAAAATGAGGCCGGAGTCCTCGTTCGAGACCCCTCCCATAATGGCGTCTTGCTGACCGACCACGGCTAGATACAAGAAAGTGGACACTCAAAAGAAGCGAAGCCGTTCCTCACTGCTTAACACGCCGCGCGACAGCGCCCGATCGCTGCAGCTCACACACAATATTCGTCATGCGGGTGATTTTCTTGAAGCTCGTTTCTGGCGCTGGCTCGTTGAATACCTGCGAACCGTGCTTCGACGGCGCGCCAAATTCCTGGAGTATGACCTGACCGATCCCCTTGCAGGCATCCACGTCATGCCGGACGTAGTGTCCGTGGCGCTGGCCGGGGATTGGGGAACCGGCACGATTAGCGCCTATCGGGTGCGAGACGAGATCCTGCGCCGCTCACCGGATATCACCATGCATCTTGGAGATGTCTATTATTCCGGTAGCCAGGACGAATTCGACGAGTACTTCTTAGGGGCCGACGATTGGCCGCGAGGCTCGTTGGAGCCAACCGATGAAATCACCGCCCTTCCCAGCTATGCGCTCAACGGCAACCATGAAATGTATTCCGGTGGCCGCGCTTACTTTCGAGCGATCCGTGAACATTTCGGCCAGGAGGCCAGCTTCTTTTGCGTGGAGAACGAGTACTGGCGGATCGTGGGGTTGGATACCGGTTACAGCGCCAAGCTTATTCCTGGCCTGGAGTTACTTCCGTGGTGGGTGCAGTTTCAGGAACACAATTTGGAGTGGCTTCGACGCAATGTCCTGAGTTCGAGTGACACCCGTCCGATCCTTCTGCTCTCACACCATCAGTGGTTCAGCGCCTTTGAGAGAGAGTACGGCAGGTTAGGTCGGGAGCTTGGAAACGACCCCCGGTACTTGATGTGGTTCTGGGGGCATGAACACCGGCTCGCCGGATATGGCGCTTTTCGTACCCATCCGGAAGGTCCGCTGATCCGAGGGCGCTGCATTGGGCATGGCGGCATGCCTACCGAAGATGTCCGGTTGCCGGTAAAGCGCGAGCGCAATCTGGTGTTTTCCGATCAGCGGGTGGCAGGCTCCGTTGATCACACCGAAGTCGGATACAACGGATTCGCCTTGCTCGAATTCGACGCTGCAGCTCTGGTCGTCAGTTATATTGAAGAGACAGGTCGGGTGCTGCTGCGGGAAAAATGGGTCCGCACGGAAGATGGCGCGCGCGGCGAAGTGCTCGAATTTGAGCCCGGCTTGCTGACGCTAGAACGTCCGATTGACGAATTGGTGAGATAGAGGTGAGTGAGACAGCCACGCTGCAGATCCGAACAAAGGTTGCTCTCGGGTATTTTGGTGAACCCTGTCTATAGGGCCGTTTTGAAACTCGCGCTCGTATGGGCGCGAACCTCGTCAAGCGATGAACCAGGCATGATCTCGATCAGCGTCAATTCCCCATCGATGAATTCAAAAACAGCCAATTCGGTGATCAGACTATTAACCGTTCCCTGAGCCGTTAGCGGCAGTTCACACTCCGGCACGATCTTGGGCGAACCGTCTGTGTGGCGATGGGTCATTGTGACAATCAGGCGCCTCGCGCCCTGAGCCAAGTCCATAGCGCCCCCGACGCCGAGCAGCGGTTTGCCGGGCACGGCCCAATTTGCAAGGTTGGCACTTTCGTCGACCTGAAGTCCCCCCATTACGGCCACATCCACATGTCCACCGCGGATCATAACAAACGAGTCGGAACTATCGAAGTAACTGCTTCCGGGAAGTGCGGTAACTGGAATCTTTCCGGCGTTGACTGGGTAATCTAAAGCGCCGCCCTCTTGCGGCGAAGGGCCGACGCCGAGCATCCCGCTTTCGCTGTGCAGGATCACGCCAAGTGCGGGGGGGATGAGGTTTGAGATGAGCGTAGGAATTCCTATCCCCAAATTAACGACCTCCCCCGGTTTCAATTCCTGCAATGCCCGCTGGGCGATCCTCATTCGCTGCTCGCTGACGTTGGACTCCGCCGAGCCGGAGGAACCCAAGTCCTCCAGAGACGTGCTCACCTCGACCAGGTAGTCCACGTAGTTTCCGGGCGTGTGCACATGTTCGGGGTCTAGTGCGCCTACGGGCACAATTTCTTCTGCTTCTGCGATGACAATGTCGGCCGCGGTTGCCATGGTCTTGTTGAAGTTGCGTTCGGTCATTCGGTACACGAGATTTCCCGCCGCGTCTGCCTTCCAAGCGTGAATGAAGGCTATATCGGCTCGCAGCGCTGGGACGAAGACATAGGTGCGGCCATCAATGACCTTGGTTTCTGTTCCCTGGCCCAAAACGGTCCCGACCGCCGTGCCAGTGTAAAAACCGCCTATGCCAGCGCCGCCGGCGCGGATCGCTTCGACAAGTGACCCCTGTGGAAGCAACTCCACCTCAATGCTCCCGCTCTGAGCCGCTTTGACGGCATCGGGGTTGGATGTCATGAATGACGCTATGGCCTTCTTGATTTGGCCTTGATTGAGCAGCCGCCCGCCGCCAAGATTCGGTTCACCGGCGTTGTTTCCAATGTAGGTGAGATTCTTGGTTGAGGTTTCCGCCAACGCATGTACCAGGTGCACGGGATGCCCTGTCATTCCAAACCCACCCACCATTAGGGTTGCGCCCTCCGGTACCATGCGTACGGCTTCTTCTAGAGTGATCTGAGGAATAGGTCTCATTGGGACCCAGTAATATACTGTCGAAATCAATTGGAGGTTTCTCGAGTACGGTCACTGCCCTCTGAACCTAAGCTCTGGGTGGCTCGCCAATCAATGTGCCACGGAATTTATTCAATGTGTCCGCAAGGCCGAACATGGAGAAATCGACTCGTGCAACCATGATGGGATTACAGGACGCTCTGTCTGACATTCCAGCCCTATCTAACCATCCAAACAGCACGCAGTTAATAGAGATCGTGACGGGTGAAACCGAGGTAAGCTCCGCCGGTTTCCCTTACATCTCCAGTCGCAGCTTCCGCCTGCTCGCACGGGAAGTTCCACATTTGTATCGAGATGGTGCGGCGATCCTCCAATGGCTTGCGATTCTTGAAGGAAAGTCGGCGCAGCTTACCAAGGTCCCTCAATCCGCTCGCGAGGGCATGGGCCGAGCCATCAAGGTCCTGCGCACGGTCGTATACACGGCAGGGGTGACCGCAACTCCAGACCTGTGGATCCTCAAACATGTGCTCTCAGCACACAAACAGCTTGGAATCCTGGAATGGTTAGGCTCCGAGAAGATTCTTGATCCGGAGCTGTATGCACGTGAACACGGCTTGGACGAGGTACAGCTCACGACCGACCTGCATTTCCTTCATTCGCGTGGATATTTGCGCAAAGAGGGTGGGGATTTCGTCGTAGTCGAGAGTCCTGGCATCGCCGACGCGCTACGCAGCGCCACTGCCATCCCGTCGGAGTACCGGGAAAATCTCGTCCCAAGGCTCACGGAATGGTTCTCCGCCTCTTCCATGCCAGGCACCGATCTAAACACCTGGTTGGAAATCGCAGTGGATCACAAACCGACCGGCAGCTGGGTGGCCAGCCAGTTCCAGATCGAGCTGGCCTACCGGCTGCTTCCGGTCGTGCTCAGCTTACGCGTGCTCGAGATTACGCCCCAACTGAAACGCGGCGAAAGGCTATCGGATCACAGGTCGAATCTTCCCACAGCGGTCTCGCACCTATTCGAGATGGCTGGATTTGCAAATGAAGGCGTTGTCAATGAGCTTGGAGCTCGGGCCTTCGCGCGCGCCCCAGGCGCCTTCGGCATCATTGGCGCCTATCACCCCTATCTCAGGCACTTGACGAATCTCCTTCAGTCAACCGAGGCCGGAACGTGGGTGCACCGGGGAGAGAATGTCGCCGCCAGCCAGGACGCGAATCGAAAGACTTTCTCTATTGCTAACGACAAGCTCGATCAGTTCAGTGCAGAACACGGCTTTGACTACGCCGTATTCATTGAGCACGCCGTCGGACGCGGTGAAGCGATCCGGCAGCGGTTCGAGAGAGACGGTGAGCAGACTCTCCGGTATTTTGGGGCAGATCTCGAAGATGCTGCGATCGATCAGGCGATAGGGCAGCAGAGGTTGGGGTTGCTGCCCGGTAACCTGCGCTTCATTCGATCGGCAGATATTGGGGAGCCGCGAAGAGTGATCGATTTCCTCGCAGATCTGGAGTTGGGAGGCGAGCCGACGGTCATGATGGTGGGAAACGGATTCCACGAGATTCGCGAGCAGACTAATGAGAAGATGGTGGCCGTCTTCCGCGAGTACGCGCAGGCCGGATGGCTTCTCATCTTCACCGAAGAGTCCGCCCTTCAAGATGAGGCCCTGATCCGCACTGCTTGGAATACTTATCACGCCGGCTTTCGCTACGTTCACGAAATGTCTGGGCAGGGCTTGAGGCCGGCAGTTGAGCGCGAGGGTGGCGGCTCGCGTTGGAGCTGGGGTAAGTGTGCAGAACTTGGCGGCTATCGAGTGCTAGACGAGTACGGTTATCGCAGTCGAACCATCTACCCCTATAAGCTCCCGCGGCACAAGAATCCCGCTATCAGCGTCACCTACTTCTGCGTTCCTGATGAGTTGGCCAGTAAGCTCGACATCTAGCCAGGTATGCTTGTCCCCTTCGAATGAGAAGTTACAATTAATGCGATGTTAGTGCTCGTAGGGATGACTATGTGCGGGATCTCATTGCCGATGGAGCGAGGCTTTTCGGTCTGGGAGGGGCATTCTTAACCGGCGCAGATCCGACCAGATTCGCCGCCAGCCTCGCGCTGGCGTTTTGTTTAGTTTGAGAAAACACGACTGCTGAGAACCTGATGCCATGAAATTTAAGGGAGCACAATGACCGAACGTATCCACGTGTCCGTAGCCTGGCCCTATGCGAACGGCGACATGCATGTGGGCCATCTGGCGGGCACCTATTTGGCGGCCGATATCTTCGCGCGCTATCACCGCCTCAAGGGAAATCAGGT
>CAYZXF010000123.1:0-5213 GCA_964482355.1 uncultured Anaerolineaceae bacterium
CGCCATTATGAATCAAACGCGCACTAGTCGTTTACCGATCCACATCGTTAAAGAACTCAATGTGTACTTGCGTGCAGCGCGAGAATTAACCCAGAATCTTGATCACGAACCCACTCCGGAAGAGATCGCGGAGAAAATGGAGCTGGATCCGCGCAAGGTACAGTGGATGATGCGCGTGTCGTGGCGACCACTCTCTCTCGAATCGCCTGTTGGCGAAGAAGAAGACTCCGAGCTCGGCTCATTTGTCGAGGACGAGACGACTCCCACGCCGACTCAAAGCGCCTATCAGAATCTGCTGAGGGATAAGATCGAAGAAGTGCTTACCAGTCTGAGCCCCCGCGAGGCTCGCATCCTGCGCCTTCGCTTTGGTTTGCACAACGGGCGCTCCTACACATTGGAGGAGGTCGGGCAGAAATTTGGCCTCACCCGCGAGCGAATACGTCAGATCGAAGGCAAAGCGCTGCGCCGCTTGCGGCATCCGCGCCGTTCGCGCCAGCTCAGAGACTATTTGAGCTGACCGCGATCTACGAGAAAAAATAAGGGCCGCTCTGATGAGCGGCCCTTTTGATTTCAATAGATGCGTGGATATCCTGTTGCGTGGAGAGCGTCTGCAACTAACTGGCTTTTCGAGAGGGTCCGAAGTCTTCTGGACGCCGCACCAGGCGCCAACTTCCTACCTCGTTGGAGTAGGCCAGCTCAAACACCCGGTCGCCCTGCACCATCAATAAATAATGGTGCTCCCCATCCGCATCCCAAGAACGCCCTACAGAATTCACCACCCATCGCGTCCCTTTCCAGATAAACGCGACCGGACGCGGCGTTGAGCCAGGCTCCACGTGCTGCTCAACTTGAAGCCCCAAGCTCTCAGCGGAGTTCATTCTGACCGCTACGCCTTCCCACCAAGCGCTTTTAGAAGTAACTCGAGAGATGCATTTGCGGCAGATTCTTTGATGGATTTCCGATCACCCTGAAACACATGCCGTTCAACCCACTCGCCATCTGGAGTACTGGCCCCAATGTAGGTGAGTCCGACGGGTTTTTCGTCAGTTCCGCCTCCCGGTCCGGCAATACAAGTGACAGAAATTCCCACATCGCTACCTATGCTTTGACTTGCACCCTGGGCCATCTCCCGCGCCGTCTCTTCGCTTACTGCTCCCACTGCTTGTAGCGTCTCACTATTAACCCCAAGCAGGCGTTCTTTGACGGGGTTGGAATAGGCCATGATTCCGCCCAGGAAGTAGTCGGAAGAGCCCGGAACATCCGTAATGCGATGCGCGATCAGCCCGCCAGTGCAGGACTCGCCAAGCGCGAGCGTCCATCCCTTATCCTTGAGAGCGACCCCCGCCCTCTCCTCAAGTGTTCGATCCATCGCCCAATCTCCGCTCGACGCCGCGCATTATAACGTTCAGTTGACACTCCCCTGCACGACAGTTATGCTTCGCGACATGAGCCAGCTTTCTATCCTCGGCTTTCAAAGCACCATTTGGTCACCAATTGAGTTGAACCGACACGTTCGCGGTCTTATTGAAAGTGATTATCGAATGGGTGATCTGTGGCTTGCGGGCGAGGTCACCAATCTGTCCCAACCGGCATCCGGGCATCTCTATTTCACGATCCGAGATGCCGAAGCCGCAGTTCGATGCGTGATGTGGAAACAAGATGCGGCCAGCCTGCTCCGCCTTCCCAAGGACGGTGAGGCGATCGAAACGCACGGAAAAGTTAGCGTGTATGAAGCCGGCGGACAATACCAGCTTTATGTCGATGAAGTTCGATATTCCGGGGAAGGAGAGCTCTACCAGCAGTATCTGCTGCTTAAAGAGCGCCTGGAAGCGGAAGGCTTGTTCGCAGAGCAGCGCAAACGCCCGCTGCCCGAATGGCCCCGACGAATCGGGATCGTGACTTCCTCCTCTGGGGCCGCGTTGCGGGATGTCCTGAACGTGCTCCGTCGACGATATCCCCTGGTGGAAGCGATTGTCTCTCCAACACCGGTCCAGGGAGAGGCTGCCCCAGATCGAATCGTGGAAGCCATGCAAGCTCTCGATGACACCGAACCCGATGTCGTGCTTCTGGTCCGAGGCGGAGGTTCGGTTGAAGACCTCTGGGCTTTCAACGATGAGCGCGTGGTGCGTGCAGTCGTCGCTTCAAAAGCGCCGGTGGTAACCGGGATCGGTCACGAAACCGATGTGCTGCTCTCCGATTTCGCAGCCGACGTTCGAGCCCCCACACCCTCGGCCGCGGCTGAGATCGCTACGCCGGATTTGGACGAACTTATTATTGAGGTACGCGAGATGCAGATGGGCCTGGCGCGTGCCTGGGCAGAGTATCAGCTCAGGCTGCGAACCGCTGTACAGGTTCAGCGCACTGCGCTCGAGCTCGTTTCCCCACAAGCAAGAGTAGACAACGCGCGCCAGCGGGTGGATGAATATCTTCATCGCGCCACATCGGCCATTCGCCACAAAATTGCGCTTCAGTCGGCGGCCGTCGCAGGTCTTATCCAGACCTTGCAAGCAGTGGGGCCAGACACGGTGCTGGCTCGCGGCTACGCCGTTGTAAGAAATTCGGCCGACGGAACCGTTGTCAGGTCGGTAAATCAAGTGGGCGCTGGGGATGAGCTGCAGGTTCGAGTCAGCGATGGAGAATTCGGAGCTCAAGCAACTCGCAAGGAGAGCTCCTAAAGGGGTCACGCGATGGCGAAACTAAAACCGCCAGATGAGATGCGTTTCGAAGAGGCATTCGCGGAATTAGCAACGCTTGTAGGAAAACTAGAATCCGGCGACCTGGAGCTGGAAGACAGCCTCGGGCTGTTCGAGCGTGGGCAAGCCCTGGCGGATCGCTGCAGTCAATTGCTCGAGGAAGCTGAGCTCTCCCTGCGCCAGCTGGAGGCAGGCCAGGAAAAGGATTCGGAATAGCTTAGCGCCGGATGATACCCGGCAGGGCGCGAGCCTCCGGAGCCTTGAACAACAACGCCGCCAGCCAGTAGATTCCCGCACCAAAGACAACTCCCCCCACTCCAATAAGCCAAACCGAGCTCCCGCTGGTTCCACCGCTCCAGATGACAAGAAATATTGCCAGCACAACCGAGGCCGCCGCGGTCGCGACGAGGCCCCGCCGTACGCGCGGAAATGCAAGGCCATCTAATTTGTCTCGCATGAGCCATAGAAGTGCGAGCGCCTCCAGTGCTGTCGCTATGGTGTTGGCTAGTGCCAATCCCCCAAGGGGCGCCCAGCCGATCCGCTCGAACCCGATCGACAGCGTCAGGCTCAAGATGACGTTAAGCCCCATAGCCGCCGCGCCAACAAGGACCGGAGTCCGAGTGTCTTTCAAGGCATAGAACGCCCGCGAGATGATCTCTACCAGCGCATGTCCCACCAATCCAGCCGCAAACCAGAGCAATGCCCAGGCAACCAGGTCGGTAGATCTGGAATCAAACTCGCCTCGCTCAAAAAGCATCGATACGATCGGTCGCCTGAGTATTAGTAGGCCAATGGAGGCTGGAAGCGACAGAAACACCACTCCGCGCAGCGTGGTGGCGAGCGACTCACGCATCTCGGATACCTCGCCTCGCGCGACCTGAGTAGAGAACGTAGGCAAGGCCGCGATGGCGATGGCCTGCGCGATCACGATTTGCGGCATCAACATGATGGCAAATCCCAAAGTTATTCCCGTTAGACTGCCCTCGACCATAGTTGAAGCCAAAATGATGTTGACCAGAAAATTGAGCTGCACCACGGCTACACCAAACACCCGTGGGACCATGAGCTTGCCGACCTGCCTAACAGCAGGATCTTTCGTGCCGAGGGTCGGGCTGTAGTGCGCCTGTAGACCACGCAAGCCTGGCAGCTGGATCAGAAGGTGCATTAGCGCTCCAAGAACCACACCCCATGCCAGCCCGTAGATTCCAAGCCGCGGGACGAGCACGAATATTCCGATGATCCAACCCAACCAGTTGAAGGACGGCGCGAGGGCGGGAAGCGCGAAGCGCTGGTGGGCGTTCAGTATTGACATCACGAGCCCACTGATACCAAATAGCACAAGAGCGATGAGCTGGATGCGAAGCAGATCGACGACCAGCTCGATTTGAACAGGGTCGTCGTATCCGGGAACCAGCAAGTTGGGAACAATCCAGGGTGCCGCAATCCAAGCCAGGGCGGCTGCCAGGCTTAAACCCAGGATGAGCAAGTTGCCGATACCGGAGGCCAGACGCCAGGCCCCGGGTCGGTTGTTCTGGGTAAGCAGAGTGGCGAACATCGGAATGAAGGCAGATGCTAAGGCGCCGCCTGCCATCAGGTTGAACAAGATGTCGGGGACTCTGTTAGCGGAGAAAAAGGCGTCCAGCGAAACCCCGGTCCCGAAAACGCCCGAGTACAGCACGCGGTTGAGCAGGCCAATCAGGCTGGAAAGCGCAAATCCAGCCATCACGATACCCGCGCCGCGCGCAATCTGGGCTTCCGGGGAGCGTTTCACAGCGCTGGATTATACAGGTGTCCCGTAGGCGTAATGCGAGTCACAGGACAAGCGGTCAGCCTCGGGGATAATCCCTGTGTGAACCGCTTACGAAACTTGCTCCCGAATCGCCTACGAAGCCCAGACGTCTTGACAGGATTGGGGTTGGGCCTGGCCGGACTTACCGTCGCAATCCTTCTTCGGTCAGTAATCCCCGGGCGACTGCTGGTGGATCCCCTGCCGATGGCGCTGATGCCTGCCGCCATTATGCGATCCGTGCGAGAGGGATTTGCATATTTTGATCTGCGTTCGCCGGTGCTGCACCTGATATTCGCTGTCGGTTTCGGTGCTGCCTCGGCCTGGCTGACTATTCGCCGAGGAGGAACAGCGGAACAGGCGCGGGGCTCGGCGAGAATCGCCTCCGGCTTAGGAATTCTGGTGGTCGCGATACGGGAGGTGGATGCGGTTGTCGTGGCGTTCTACTACGGCCTCTCCGCTTTCGTCAGCTTGTCCATCAGCGCCTACGCGGCCGACCGATTCACGCGTCGGATGCTCCAACGACAAGCGACGTCGGAGCATCCGACGACAAGCGACCGCGATTAAGAAGGACTGAAAGTAGCAGGAATCGAGAGAGCCGAGGACGCCGACCCCGGCTCTCTAGTTAAGGAGGAGAAGAAGAGATTTCCACCCTTCCGACTATAGATTACATGTGCGGCCGAACCCGTGCTGGTCGGAATCGCCACGCAATCCCTACGTGAATCATACGCATG
>CAYZXF010000124.1:0-4004 GCA_964482355.1 uncultured Anaerolineaceae bacterium
AAAATGAGATATCGCCGTACGGTAGGGCAGCGGTGCGTCGATGGAAACTTTCGCGAGCAAACGCTATTGCGCATAGCCATAATCAGCTCCAAACAACCTACTTCTTGCGATTTCAATAATTGAAAACAAGGCTATGCGCAATATACATAACTTCCATCGGCGCGAGCTAAGTTCTGAAGAGATTAAGGTAGAACAGAGGAGATGCGGTGGGGCCAAAGTCGGCGGGTTCGCGGGCAGTCCGGTTACCAGGCTGAGTCGGGGAATGTGCTGATAGACGCGTTATCTCCAACGCGCTTGCACATCGTGACTCCCGAGTAGGGTTCGTCTGCAACTCCATCGTGAATCGCCCAGCTTCGGCCACGAATGGAATTGCCATTTGCGCTGACACGAAAGGCGGATGAGCCATCCAGCCTTTCAAGCGAGCGAACCGCCAAGTTGAAATTCGCGATGAAGTGCCTCCATCCGACGTTTACCGACGAGATATGCAAATCCGTATCGTTCGAATATCAGTGCGTTGTGATAGAAAAGCGGCTCGATGAAGAATACGGTGTGTCCCAGCGATTCGACAAATGCTTCAAACGTTCGTCTTCGAGAGATGGGCTAATTTCAAACTGATCGAGCAATTGAGGCGGAATAAAGCGGCTGTAGATTTCGCGCTTCTGAGATTCGGGCAGCTCGTTGATCGCGGCAATGGAGCGGGGGGTCAATTTTTCCGCCGAAGAGCCCGCTCTATCTCGCGCTGCGCATCTCGTTCAGCAATTTCCCGTCGCTTGTCATATTGTCGTTTTCCTTTGGCCAGCGCGATCTCCACCTTTGCCAGACCATGGATGAGATACATCTGAACGGGAATCAGTGTATACCCGCGCTGCTTCACTTTCGATGAGATTTTATCCAGTTCGCGCCGGTGGAGAAGCAGCTTCCGAGGCCGACGCAGCTCATGGTTGCGCTGGCTTGCAGGCATATAGGCTGCAATATGCGCATTCAACAACCATGCTTCACCGTACTCAATAGAAACATGCGCCTCGCTCAGGCTAACTTGTCCTGCGCGAACGGCCTTGATTTCTGAGCCGAGCAAAGCGATTCCTGCTTCAAACCGATCCTCAAGTATGAAATCGCGACCGGCTTTGCGATTTTTTGCTACGATCTGTTTACTCACGAGATATGTCTCCGCGCAAGTTTTTGCGCCAGCAGAGGTGAGTATATACCTCCGAGATAGACCAGCGTAATATTGCGCCAAAATCCGGTCCTGACAATAATTGGTCCTGCAACTCGCGCTTCAGGCTCTGCAGTGGGGGCACCCTTATGATGACCGAAAATCATGCTAACGGCTCTACCTTGCTCGTCGTCGAGGACGATCCGGCCATGCTAATCGCTTTCCGCGATATTTTAGAAGGATCCGGGTATACCGTCAGCACCGCCTCGAATGGGAACGATGCACTAGTTGCGCTTCAGGAAGAACAACCCGATTTGATCATGTCGGATATCTCTATGCCTGGCATGGACGGTATAGAACT
This sequence comes from uncultured Anaerolineaceae bacterium, assembly GCA_964482355.1. Classification (GTDB taxonomy): domain Bacteria; phylum Chloroflexota; class Anaerolineae; order Anaerolineales; family E44-bin32; genus JADFRG01. The sequence continues at coordinate 1,515 of CAYZXF010000124.1, forward strand.
CTATAAGGCTGTGCGCCAGCGTCCAAGCGGAGCCGCCATTCCTTTCATCTTTGTAACCGCTCGAGGTACTCGCGAGGACATCTTCGCGGCCAAAGCGCTTGGGGTGGACGACTACATAACCAAGCCGGTAACCAGCCACGAGTTGCTGTCTGCCGTTCGAGCTCGCCTCCAGCGCACGGATGAGCTGATGTTGGTCCAACTCAAGGCCGTCTTAAGGGCCATGGCTAATGCCATCGAAGCCCGCGCCGGAGAGTATACGTTGCGGCATGTTGAAGCCGTCAATGCCTATGCCCAGGCACTTGGCCTGGAACTCGAGTGGGCTCAAATAGAGCTTGAGGCTCTTGAGTTTGGTGCGATCCTGCACGATGTTGGCAAAATCGGAGTTCCTGAAAAAGTGCTCTCAAAGACGGGGCCTTTGAACGAAGACGAGTGGGAAGAAATGCGCATGCATCCGGTATATGGAGCCCACATGATTGAAGGCAACCCATACCTGGACTCCGCGCTGCCAGTCGTGCGACACCACCACGAACGATGGGATGGCGGCGGTTATCCCGATAAACTCACAGGTGCAGACATTCCCATCAGCGCCAGATTGCTAGCCGTTGCAGATACCTTTCATGCGATGACTTCCGATAGACCGTATCGGGCGGCTCTGTCCAATCAAGAAGCGTTTGAAGAGATTCTTTCCCAGTCCGGCCAGCAGTTTGATCCCGAAATGGTGGAGGCCTTCGAGCGCTGTTGGCATCGTGGCGATATCGCCAAGATCCACTCTAGCGTTCAATCCATTGCAGAAGACGACAGCATCATCACCAAGAAGCCCAAACCCCGCAGCTAGATCATCCCATTTACACAAGGCAAATCGCACTCAGCTCGTGAAAATCCCTATCGGCCTGAAGGGTAGGGGTGGTGGTCACAACGGATCGAACGAGTCACGCGAGCTGTCACTAAGCCATTACACAATTCGGGGTGCTACGAACCGGGATCGCAACAATTCAATGCGAGCAATAGGGAGGGATTAGCTTCGAAGGAATTGCCCCTAACCTTCTTTATGGTTATGATAAGTTATATTATCGCAAACTAGATTTGCACGTAGCGAGGTGCCGCTAGATGAGAAAAGAAGGTGCTCTACGAGCTCACGAACGGGTAAGCGCCCGTCAGGTTGCCCCTGCAATAGTCGTCACAATAATTCTGTGTTTGCCGAGCGCTTTCGTGAAATCAACCTGATGGCTAATATGCGTCCACAATGAGTGAAACGAGCGTCCAAGATACGCTTGAAGCCTATCTGGAAGGCGTTGCGATCTCCCGCAGCCCAAATACTGCACGTACCTATACGAATGCGGTTAATGCCTTCAGCGCAAGCATGCGGGATCGGGATCGAGATCCTGAATCCACCGATGCCCGCACGGTCACGGAAAACTGGATCGTAGACTTCGTACGCTATTTATCTTCCTATGCTCCCGCCAGCGAAAGACTGTACCTGACGGCGCTGACCGGCTGGTATGAATATCTTGCCGCCGAAAAACAGGCCGAGATCAATCTACCGAGACTGCGCCTGCTGATTCGCCGGCGAGCGAGGCGCCCAGGACAGCGCTTGCCTCAATTTCCCCGCAACGACATCGAAACCATTTTGGACCACGCAAGTACTTTAGGCCCGCGTGACGAGACTGACGAAAAGGATTGGTTGCGTGCCTTACGAGATCGCGCCCTGCTGTTCACACTTGCTGACACCGGCCTGCGTGTTCACGAGGCAGTCGGCTTGCGCCGTGGAGATATCGACTGGAATGAAGGTCGGGCAATATTGATCGGAAAAGGCGACCGGGAGGCGGTGGTGCGCTTCTCCAGCCGAACATTGCGCTACTTGAAGGCTTATCTTAGCCGCCGAGCGGCCCTCGATGGCGGCTCTGGACGCCCCATGGGATCGCTGCCGATGTTTGCCCGCCACGACAAAGGCGCTGGAAAGCGCGTAGTCGCCATTTCTACAACCACCGCTCGATCGATCGTCCACGCTCGAGCCAGCGAATCGCTTGGAGAGAGCCAAAGCGCAGTGATCACACCACACTCATTTCGACACTACTTCGTCACCGCTGTGCTCCGTGGATCAGGCGGCAATCTAAAACTGGCCCAGGAGCTTGCGCGACACCGAAGCATCGCCGTCACCCAGCGCTATGCTCATCTCTCTGACAATGAGTTGGATCGCGGCTATCACGAAATCTTCGAAGAAGACCAGTAATCCGCCTGCCAAAAACGTTTTTAGCGCTTCTGCAGCGTCAATTCCCCTCACCCAGTGTAATGCACTCAATAAATAAGACTTCCCAACCGTAGAAATAATGCAAAAACGATGGCTATGCGCATGATGCGGCGCAATGGCGACTAATGAACCGGTTCGTGTGCCAGTAGGTCGGCCAGAAGCTGAATGGGGTGCTGCGCCACGACCGCTGTGCCATCCCGTATTTGCGCCCTGCACGACGTTCCTGGCGCCACGATATGCTT
>CAYZXF010000125.1:0-9183 GCA_964482355.1 uncultured Anaerolineaceae bacterium
TTCGTCTTCGAGCAACTCCTCCCGCTCTTCCTTCCGCCACGGGAGGTACTGCGGATCGGTCCATATGAGCATTGGTGCCGCTCGAGGGAAGGCGCCCAGTCGATCCTGAATGGCCACCTTGGCATGCAGCTCGGCGAATACTGGCAGCTCCGCACCCACATATTTCCCGACCTGCTCGAGAAACGGCCCAGCTGCGTTCACGAAGTTCCGGGTCGCGATCCTCTGAGAACCATTCGAGGTGTCGACGCGCACCGCTTCCACTCGGCCGCCCTCGACATCAACCCCGGTCACGCGGCCCTCAAGTAGCTGAACGCCACTAAAACGAGCCTGCTCCAACAGGAGGCGGCCCAATTGCTGGCCGTCAAACCAGCCGGCTCGGCGGGCGTGAAGCAAGCCCAGAGTTTCCTCCACGAGGTAAGGAAAATGCTCGCGAATGAGTGCGCGATCGAGAATAAGATCGGACCCGGTCGGCTGATCTTTGTAACCGGATGCGGGAGCAGGTTGGTAGGGCGATGTAGCCGCGGAGCCATCATGAATTCGGAGTGGACCTGCCCCCAGCGATGCAGCTTCCTCGCCCTGGGCTTTGAAATCTTCGATCCGATCCGCGTTGGCAGTGGCAAATAGATACCCCCGCCGGTTGAGGTTGAACGGATTTCCGTGAGTCTCTGACAACTCTTCCAAAATATCGATGCTGCGGTTCATTAACGAGACCATCCCATCGCCAGGGCCGGGCCACCAATTCCGATAGCATTCAGTGGATTTGTCGCTGGTGAGCGAGAGCGGAGGGCGCTCATCTATGATGAGGATCTCATCCAGGCCCTGAACCGCAGCCAAATGATATGCAGCGGATACCCCTGCAATTCCCGCACCGCAAATTACGACTTGCTTGGATTGTGAGTTCATAGGATTACGTCGGCTCCCCGCAAGCTAACCGGGCAAATCGGCTTGCTCCGCCTCAGACAGGATTGTTGTCAGCAGCTGGGACACGTCCTTGTTTGCCCGGAGCAAGTCGCTCCTGAGCCGATTCGCGATTGTATCCAGTGCCTCGTGCGTGGTTGGATGACAGAATTCTGCATCAAGTTCAGCAAGCGGGATGGCCAAATGCGCGCGGGTCAGGATATCTGGATCTGGCAAAGGAAACTTTGGATCCACGCGGTCGCCGAGCAGTACGAGATCCAAGTCAATTGTCCGCGAAGCGTACTTGTCCTCGGTCCGTATCCTGCCCAGAGAGGTCTCGATCCCCCGAAGCATCGTGCGCAATGCTTCTGGCTCCTCGTTTACGGATATCAGCACGGCGCCGTTGAGGAAATCCGGCTGTTCGTGCTCCCCAATGGGCTTGCTCTGATAGGCGGAGGAAACCGCCTCCATATGCCCAAGCGAACGCAGATGCCTGGTTGCTTCCGGCAAATAATATTCGGGCCTAATGTTGGATCCCAGCGCAATAAAGGCCAGCTCAGTCAGCCGTTCGCTCAATCTCCACTCCAACGGAACGCGCAAATCGAAGTGCTCCCGGCTTCTCCACCCGCACGCGCGCGCTAGCGACGCCGCCTTGAGCAAGACAGATCCCCGCGATATCAGCGGCCAGGGCCTCAACCGTGAAACGCTGGCTGGCCTCCACATGGCTGATGATCTGCTTGGTAAGCGTTCGATAGTTGACCGTGTCATCTATCGAGTCAGTTTTTCCTGCCTGCGCGAGATCCGTGCTAAGGCTGATATTGATCAGTATGTCTTGCTCGGCCTCTCGTTCCCAATCGTTGACGCCGATGATGCCGCGCAGGAGCAGGTCTTTAATTTCAATCCGATCTTCAGGCATGGGATAAGCCTCGATTCAGCTCGATTCTGGGCGTTAGCTTATTAATATGCGTTGAGGATGGTCGGAGCATGGTCACGTTAGATGCCTTCCCCCGTCGACATGCAGAATTTCGCCTGTCACATATTCTGGTCCAATCAACAGAAATAGGAGCGCGTCGATGGCTTCATCAATTGTGCCCCAACGTCCTGAAGGCACCCCTTCGAGCGGGTCAGCGGTGCCGCCATCGGAGGGCGGAAGGATTGCGCCGAGCGCCAGACCGTTGACTCGAATGCCTGGAGCGAATGATACGGCTAAACCCCGCGTGAGAGCCGCCAATGCAGACTTGCTTATCGTATAGGGAAAGTGATCTGCGCCCGGGCGCATAGCTCTCCAGTCCAGAAGGTTTACGATTGATCCCGACTTATCATCCCGAGAGCGTGCGAACTGCTGTGCGATAAGAAATGGCGCGGTGAGGTTCACATTCATGTGCGATTGCCAATCCTCGATGCTGGCATCCAGCGCCTCGATTGGCCTAAATGTGGCGGCGTTATTCACGAGCAAGTCGATCTCGCCGATGGCCTGCTCAGCGCGGTCAACTAATTCGGCCGCTTCCGCTGGGTTGGCTAAATCGGCTTGAACCGCGGCCGATTGCACGCCGCGCGCAAGCAGTCCACTTACCACTTCTTCCGCCTCTTTTGCAGAACGGCCATAGTGTACGACTACATTGGCACCTTGATCGGCAAGGGCCTCGGCAAATGCCTTGCCAAGTCTGCGGCCGGCGCCAGTAACGATCGCAGAATGACCTGAGGCATCAATTTTCGCAGGCATGTTGCTATTTTACTTCGCGAGTGTACCTACTCGACGGTTCCTACTACCGGCCGGTGATCGACGTGTGAATTGATGTATTCATTATGGTAAGCTCCGACCGCATGGTGTTGTCTAAGCCTATTGGAGGAATATATGACTGACGCTCACGATCACTTACATACTGTTGAGCACAAAATGGAGATTGAAGCAGCTGCCGAATTGTTCGGTGGGGTTGGCGTTGCGCGTCCCGAGATTGAGAATGCGACTCGTGATCTGCTTAGCGCGGTTGGCGAAGATCCAGAACGGGACGGCCTGAACCGCACCCCTGAGCGGGTAGCGCGAATGTATGATGAATTGCTCGCCGGCTACCGCATCGATCCCGAAAAGATGATCAACGATGCCATCTTCGATGTTGATTACGACGAGATGGTGCTTGTGCGGGACATTGAGTTTTACAGCCTTTGTGAACATCACATGCTTCCGTTTATCGGAAAGGCACATGTGGCGTATTTGCCCAAAGGCAAAGTAATTGGACTCTCAAAAATTCCGCGCATCGTGGACCTGTTCGCACGCCGCTTACAGGTGCAGGAAAGACTGACTCGTCAAATCGCGGATCTACTCGATACAACGCTGCATCCGCATGGCGTCGCGGTAGTTGTCGAAGGGCTGCATCTCTGCTCGATGATGCGAGGAGTTAAAAAGGCCAATGCTCGCATGGTAACCAGCGCTCTCTCCGGTACGTTCTCGGATAATGAAGTAACAAGGCAGGAGTTTCTGAGTCACATCGCGCGCGGCTCCTCGGGGGTCTCGTTATAAGCTTCATATGAAGGAGATTTCTCAAGCTTGGAAATCGGCGGGGCGAGCACGAGGCTCGCCTCGCTTTCTTTTCTGCACACGGCCTGCGCGCGGCGAGTGATGGAGCGAACGCTTTTCCTTCATCGTATCGACCAGCCCCATTACCTATCCGAGCACACAAAATGCACAACCAGCCCCCTGTGGTAGCATCAAAGCCGGTGGATTTCAGAGCACGAATCGAGGCCGAACTCGCCTATGCTCGAGCGGCCAGGCTACAAGGTAAAGAGGGTCGGGCACGGGTCTGCGCTCGACGAGCAGCGGGTTGGGCGATCGCCGCCCATTATTCCCACGGCCGCCCGCTCGGTGCGCTATTGCAGCTCCGCTGGCTAGAAACAAACGATGAAGCCCCCGAACAACTGCGATCCGCTGCTGGACGACTTACCGAGCAGGTAACGAAGGATCATGAGCTGCCACACTCCGAGGATCCGCTCCAGGATGCTGAGCTTATCGTGGCGGAACTTCTCGGGGCGATGGATTGAATCACCGAGTGGGCGTCGATATCAGATCGAGGAAGGCGCAACATACAGGTTCGTCGATCTCCCAATCAACTTTCACATTGATAATTCAGGCTGAGGCAGGCAAACAACCTTCATGAGCCGATACATCGAAGTTGGCAGTGACCAAGCTCCGCTTGCGTTTCGGCTACGGCTTCCCAAAGACAATTTGGTCCCGCCAATCGTGATGCTGCACGGCCTGGGAGGAGATGAAAATGCCATGTGGGCACTTGAGTCTGCCGTCCCTCAGGGCGGCTTGGTCGTAGCGCCGAGAGCGCCACATGAGCAGAGCCAGGGTGGTTATCTCTGGAACCCAAGCATCCGTACCTGGCCGCCGCTGGTTTCTGAATTTGCCAAAGGCGTCGACCTGCTTGAAGGCCTGCTCGAATATTTAGAAGAGAGGTACGAGTTTCGGCGCGAACGTATGATCCTCATGGGATTCAGCAACGGCACAGCGATGTCCTTTGCGGCCGCGATGACCCCGATCGCACCACCTCCGGCAGGAATCGTCGCGATCTCCGGACACCTCCCGAAGGGGGAGCTTTCGCCGCTCAAGGGAATTCCAGTGTACTGGGGGCACGGTACACGAGACGCGTTCATATCGATCGACGTAGCCAAATCGGATGCCAGGAGGCTTCGGCAGGAGGCAGTACCGATCACTTTCTGCGAAGCCGATGTTGGCCACAAGCTAGGGGCCGAATGCATGAAAAGCTTGCGATCCTGGTTCCGCACCGAATTTCCTGCACACGAGGTGCGGGACAAACGCACTGCATAAAAGGAAGATAATGACCGACTCAGCAATCTCCGATCGATCCATCAACACCATCCGATTTCTAGCCGCAGACGCGGTGCAGAAGGCAAACTCGGGTCATCCGGGCCTGCCCATGGGGGTGGCTCCGCTCGCTTACGTGCTTTGGGCGAAGCACTTAATTTTCGACCCACAGGAACCGATGTGGCCAAATCGAGATCGATTTGTGTTGTCGGCAGGCCATGGATCAATGTTGCTCTATTCCATGCTCCATCTCGTGGGATATGACCTCCCAATGGAGCAGATTCAGCAGTTCCGTCAGTGGGGAAGCATGACTCCCGGACACCCAGAGTACGGCGAAGCCCCCGGTGTCGAGGCAACCACCGGACCGCTCGGACAAGGATTTGCAAACGGGGTGGGGATGGCGCTTGCCGCTGACCACATGGCCGCCATTTACAATCGCGACGGATTTCCTGTGGTTGACCACCATATTTACAGCATCGTTTCCGACGGCGATCTGATGGAAGGGATTTCTTCCGAAGCGGCCTCCCTTGCCGGCCACTTGAAGCTGGGGCGCCTTATTTACCTCTACGACGACAATCGAATCTCAATCGATGGCAGCACGGATCTAGCATTTACCGAGAATCGCGCAGCTCGTTTCGAGGCCTACGGCTGGCACCTTTCGTTTGTGGAGAACGTACTCAAGCTGGATGAAGTCGATCGCGCAATAGCCAGCGCCAGAGCTGATCCGAGGCCATCCATCATCGTTTGCAGAACTCATATCGGGTACGGATTACCAAACAAGCAGGACACCGCCGCAGCGCACGGCGAACCGCCCGGGGTAGATGAGCTGAATGCTGCAAAAGAAAATCTGGGTTGGCCGCAGGATCCAGCTTTCCTGGTGCCCGAGGATGTGCGGGAGCACTTTGCTTCGTCAGCCGAGCGGGGCAAGGAACTGCGACGCGCCTGGCTGGCCATGATGGATGAATACCGATCCACCCATGGCGAGCTAGCTGAGATCTTTGATCGAGTTCAAGCTAAGAGCCTGCCAGAGGATATTGAGGGGTCTTTACCCGCCTTTGAGGCGGATGAGAAGGGTATGGCTACCCGATCATCCTCGGGCCAGACGCTGAACGCATTAGCGTCGCTCCTTCCCGAACTCATTGGCGGTTCGGCCGATCTCACGCCATCCAACAAGACGGACATTAAAGGAGAAGAGGCTTTCTCACGTGACAATCGGGCCGCCCGCTATATTCATTTCGGCGTGCGCGAGCATGCCATGGGCGGCCTACTGAACGGCCTAGCTCTTTATGGAGGCCTTATTCCTTATGGGGGAACCTTCCTGATATTCTCTGACTACATGAAGCCGGCTATTCGCCTAGCAGCTTTGATGGGTCAGCGGGTGATCTACGTCTTTACCCACGATTCGGTTGGACTTGGCGAAGACGGACCAACGCACCAACCCATTGAACAGCTGGCAGGGCTCAGGGCGATTCCGAACTTGACCGTCATCCGGCCGGGCGATGCCAATGAAACTGTGTACGCATGGCTCGCCTCGGTGCAGCGAACTACCGGCCCTACTGCGCTAGCGCTCTCCCGGCAAGAAGTTCCAACTCTGGATCGGACTAAATTCGCGCCGGCGCAAGGAATGCTGCGAGGCGCCTATGTGCTTGCCGATCTTGGAAGTGGACCACCTGAGGTCATTTTGATGGCGTCCGGCACAGAGCTCAGCATTGTTGTCGAGGCAGGGGCGAAGCTTGAGGCGGCGGGACGTTCGGTTAGGCTCGTGTCATTCCCTTCCTGGGAGCTGTTCATGGAGCAGTCCGAGGAATATCGGAAAGAGGTACTGCCGCCAGATCTCGATGCTCGGGTCGCGCTGGAGGCCGCCTCGCCGATGGGATGGGAGCGATGGGTCGGGGACGGCGGGGCGATTATTGGGATTGATCGCTTCGGAGCCTCGGCGCCTTACGAGGAGATATATCGGAATCTTGATCTGACCGCTGAGCATGTTGCGGAGGAGGCGGAGCGTTTGCTCGCGGGCGGGAATTGAATTCCGTCGAGAACCAAATCCATCGTGCGTATGAGTTAGGCCAATCTTTCTGGCTGGATTACATCCGGCGTGATCTTCTCGAGAGTGGCGAACTAGCGGGCTTGATTGAGGCGGGCGAAATTCGAGGGATCACCTCCAATCCCTCTATTTTCAAGCAGGCGATAGGCGAGTCGGATCTCTATCTCAACGCGATGCGGCCGATGGCGCATGCCGGATGGAGCGCCGAACGCATCTTCGAAACCCTTGCCGTAGAAGACATTCGAGCTGCGGCGGACCTCTTTCTCCCGCACTACGAAGGCACCGACGGGAGAGATGGATTCGTATCCATTGAGGTCAACCCAGAACTCGCCTCAGACACAGAGAAGACACTCGAAGAAGCACGCAAGCTCTGGGAAACAGTGAATCGCCCCAATTTAATGGTAAAGATTCCCGCCACTCCGGCGGGGGTGCCTGCGATCGAAGAGGCAATCTTCGAAGGCATCAACATCAACGTCACTCTGATCTTCTCCTTGCAACGTTATTCTGAAGTCATAGAAGCCTACGTTGAGGGCTTGGAGCGCCGAGTGGCGTCTGGCCAGCCGGTCGAACGAGTAGCCTCCGTCGCATCATTTTTTGTTTCGCGCGTCGACTCTGCAGTAGACAATCAGCTAGAAGCCATCATTCGGAAAGAGGGCTCCGGAGCAGAGCGAGCTCATGCTCTGCTAGGCACAGCCGCGATCGCAAATGCCAAACTTGCTTACGCACAGTTTAAGGCGGTATTTGACGGCGATGAATTTGAACAGTTGAGGGAAGTGGGCGCTCGACCACAGCGACCACTTTGGGCATCAACCAGCACCAAAAATCCGGCCTATTCGGATGTGCTTTATATCGAGGAGCTCATCGGGCAACACACCGTCAACACTGTGCCGCCGAAGACGGTTGTTGCATTCCGCGACCATGGAGTCGCTGAAGCGAGGCTTGAAGCAGGGCTGTCGGAATCGAGAGCGCAACTCCAGGCGCTAGCGGCGTTGGGGGTTTCCCTGGATGAAGTAACCTCTGACCTGGAGCATGACGGCGTCAAGGCATTTGCCCAGGCCTATGCTTCGCTCATTGAGACCGTCGGAGAGCGCGCTGCCAGCATGCGTGGCGAGATGGGCCCGGTTGCATCCGAGCTTGCGCGCCTATTGGAGCTTCTCGACACCGACCGGGTTGCATCGAGATTCTGGAGAGTCGATCCGGATCTGTGGCCTGGAACCACGGATGGGTCCGTAATTAAAACGCGGCTTGAGTGGCTCGAAGCTGAGCTCGATGAGCATTTGAGCGAGGCCATGCGGTTGGCTCGCGGAGCGGATTCCGAGAAGATCGCGCAAATCGGGTGGGTTGGCAGCGGGGAAGCGCTCAATGCGATTGCCGAGGCTGCTGGCGGAGAGCGATCGGTAGTGTCGTTAGAGACCCTCGATCCGAACGAGCTCCGCAGCTTCGCAAGGAAGACCCCTGTGGATTCGACAATATTTGTAGCTCAGATTCGCGCGCCGGTTGATCCCGAGACCATGATCAAGTTGACGAGCGTTTGGGGGCGTGCAGCCAATCGTCTTGGAGACGATGCCAGCCTGCATTTTATTGCACTGGGGCCCGAGAATTCTCAGCTCGACGAATGGGCTGAGGAACGGAATATCGACCATCTTGCGGAGTGGAATCACGGCTCCGAAGCTGCGCTCTCGGCTGGCGGATTTCTTCTGGCATCGCTCCTGGGGGCGGACCCCAAAGAGTTGGTGGAGGGGGCCGCGTTGATGAGGACGCTCAGCTCGCCTGGGGCGGCCGCCGCGCTCAACCCCGGCTTGTATCTCGGCGCCGTGCTGGCGGCTGCAGGCCCATCGATCTTCATTGTCGCCGATCCAGCCATTTCTACCCGAGCGGAATGGATAGCAAAGTACTTGCAAGCGCGAACCGAAGTTTCTATCAGCGTCGGGACTCCGCATGCGGAAGATGCCGCCCTCATTTACCTTCGACTGGATGGAGAGATCGAGGAAGAGGTTCGAGCTCAACAGACTCCATTAGTTATCCTGCAATCCGAGCCCGGGCTGCGTGGGATCGGGTCGGAATCGGTCCGATGGGAAGTTGGAGCGGCTGTGGCGGCACATCTTCTGAATGATCCGACCTACGCCGAAGCTCCGCTGCTCCCCGCCTGGAATCGGTTGTCAAAGATGGTCGACCGGTTTCAAAAGAGAGGTAAATTTGGATACCCAAAGCCGAGCTGGGTGGCAGATTACGGCTCGGTTTGGTGGAGTCGGAAAGCCAGCGCCGAAACCGCGAGTTTAAGCGATCTCGCGACCATGGTGCTCGAAACGCTCGATTCCAGTAGCGCGTTATTCATCAGCGTGTACCTCTCACGATCAAGCTCGACAGTGAAGACCTTCGCAGCACTGAGTGATAGCCTGGCAACCGCACGCGGAGTGTC
>CAYZXF010000126.1:0-3777 GCA_964482355.1 uncultured Anaerolineaceae bacterium
TCAGGCCAAGAGAGCTGTCCGAATCGGTCTTCGAGCAGCATTTCCTCGAATTCCTCCGTATATTGGTCGGCGATCTGAGCCGATTGGATGCGTAACAAGTTATTGTTGTTGCGATAGGCGCCGTTGACGGTCAGGTTCATCGATCCGGTCCACACTTCGCTCTCATCGATCACCACAAATTTATTGTGCATCAGCGGCTGCCGTTCATCGCCCCGCACCTGGATGCCTGCCAGGACCAGCGCCTGCATCTCGGGATTCGAGGCATAGTCGGTCTCGGTGACAACCCGCACCTGAATGCCACGCTCGTGGGCGCGGATCAGTGCATCTCGAATGCTCCACAGATCAATTTCTTGGGTAGCCACGTCAATGGAATGGGTGGCGCCGTCCATCGCGGTTGCGAGCTTCGCGTCTGGACCTCCCCGCAGAGTTGAGGCGGACGCCCCCTCAGGATTCGTGAAGTACAGGCTGTACCATCCAACGGATTGAGGCTGAATGACCTCCGCCGGATCTGGCGATGTCAGGAATTGGATGGCCAGGTTGAAGACGTAAAAGAGCAGGAGGGCAATGATGGATCCGCTTGCGCGTCGTCTGTTCATCCTCAAATCCTACCTGAGTGCAGCTAGAATTTCGTGAATTAACCCCGGCCCCCGATAAATGAGCCCTGTGAACACCTGGATCAAGTCAGCGCCCGCGTTGAGTTTCTCTTTGGCTTCCTGCGGCCCGAATACTCCACCCACTCCGATTATTGGGAGACGCCCGTCACTCATTAAATGCGCTTTGCGGATCATCTCGGTTGAGCGGCGGAATAGGGGCAAGCCGCTCAAGCCGCCGGATTGGGCTTGAGATCGAGCACGCAGCCCGGTTCGCGCGGTCGTGGTATTCGTAACAATGACTCCGTCCATTCCCGCATCGTAAATAATCTCGATTGCCTCTTCGAGTTCGGAATCGGCCAGGTCAGGAGCCAGTTTCACCAGTACCGGCCGGCGTTCCCCAGACTCGGCAATCAAACGTGCACGTGTCTCTGACAAATCACCCAACAGCCCCTCAAGATAGCGACGACCCTGCAGCTCGCGCAGTCCAATCGTATTGGGAGAGGAGACGTTTACCGCCAGATAATCGGCGGACCCGTAAACGAGTTCCATCAGCTGCGTGTAATCTCGACTCGCTTCTTCTATCGGAGTCTCGGCTGATTTCCCGATATTGATGCCCAATGCGATATCGGATGGACGGGATTGGAGCCTTTTCAACAACCGCGCGACTCCTTGATTTGGGAAACCCATCCGATTGATCAGGGCCTGATCTTCCACCAGCCGAAAGACGCGTGGTTGAGGATTTCCTTGCTGGGTTTCCAGTGTCACTGTTCCCAGTTCCAGATGTCCAAAACCAAGGCACGCCAGTCCGAGCATCGCTTGGCCGTCCTTGTCGTACCCCGCAGCCAGTCCCACCGGATTGGCAAACTTCAATCCAAATGCCTGTACTTTGAGCCCCGGATCCTCAAATGAAAAGATCCGGCGAAGGCCGGATCTCAGTGCGGGGATGGCGCCCGCATATGCGAGCAACTGCAATGTCAGTCGGTGAGCGGTCTCAGGCTCCAGCCGGAACAGGAGCCAGCGGAACGGGCCATACGTTGCCATCCTGCTGGCATTTCATCACGAGCGGACCGCTAAAGCAAGTGGCTGGACTTTGTTGTAACTAAATATTTGAATCCCCGAGTCGTGCGGAGAGCGCGATCAACCATTGCCCCAGCCAATAGGTGGATAGCACCAAGGCCTGCGCGGCTTTGAACGGTAATCGAAACCGGTCGATGGCCAGCATGGAATCCGAAGCAAGGAAGAGAACTGCGCCTGCTGCAGCAATTGCCAGGCCGGCGCCCTCCGACTCTACGGCGCCGCCTATTGCTTGCGCGGTCATTATTGTAATGAGCACGATGTACGCTAACACCGGTATTTGCAGCGATTTGCGCAGCCCAGCCCAGAGAAAGCGGGTCATGATGACTGAAAAGAGGATTAACGGGATGGTAGAGGGGTTTATCAGCGCAAGCCCAGCGGCCGAAATAAAGGCAGCAAGGTAGAGAGCATGCGTAGCCGCAAAGCTTCCGATTCCCATCACGAACCGCTCCTCGGGCAGCATCAGCAGAATGTCGCCGAGGAGCGCGAACGCCAGGCCGGCTGCGATGAGTGGCGCGTAGGCGCTCGTTGAATTGGAAGCTAAAACCAGGACTGGCAGAAGAATTAGCGTCGTCGTGAGCGGCTTACTAGTGTAGAAGATGTTCGGATGCCAGCCAAGGGTCTTGCTGAGGATGGCAACCGTCGCCGAAGCGAAAGTCAGAATAACAATCGCCGCGTAGGCAATGTCAGATACTGGCAATGGAATGCTGACTAGTGATCAGATTCCGTAGTAGTTAGCGTATGACTTCGAGCTCACCAGATCCCGCGCCAGAAGGAGTCGGAGTGGAGGTAACGATCAGCGCTCCTCCAATGGTCTCCAGCGACCAGCGCAGTTCGGGATTGCGAGTGTCACGAGCTAGCGAAGTAACCGCATTTATCAGGCCATATCGCGATTCGTCCGCGCCCTTCGCGAAGCGCCGGTGTGTCTCCTCAAGAATCTCGCTTGCTTGATCAGCGGGAAGCTGGGAAAGGTGAGGCATGAGCGTTTGGCGGGGGTCGAAAAACAAACTTCGAGCGCGTTTCATTTTCTCGGCGTAGCCTTCGAAGTCTTGCTCCTGAATGCACATGCGCACCGACTCCCGCAAGTCAATTTCCATTTCGACCGGACTTACATGCTCGGTGTTCATAACGTGCTTGGTCGCCACGGCCTGAGCTACGATCGCTCCATTGATGCACACGCGCCGAAATACGTACGGGTGGACCCAAATATCCTCCCAGGCCGCCTTTATCGCTACCCCCTTGTCCACCCGATCTCTGCGAGCCACATTCTTGTTTTTTGGCAGCACTGCGCGCGAGAACAAAAGCGTGTCGTCATCGAACGAATCAGTGACCTTGCCGTCGGCCGATTTGACCTCTTCCTCGAAAATCGCCCGAATTTGTGATGTAGTTAGTGATGCACTCCAGCTCATGGGGTACGACTCCTTTCCCAGCCTGTCAATCCTTGCAAATGATCATACCAGTTTGCGTTGCGCACTCCGGGCATAAAGTGCATCTTACTCGGCTACATAGCGCGGATAGGTCGCTTTGGCTCTCTCAGCAGCTTCAAGGTCGAGATTGAGCGTTAGGAACGGATCCTCACTGGATGTTAGCCCGAGCAGCTCCCCATCGGGATCGATGATCCAACCATTCCCTCCCCAACGAATACCGCTTCCATCTCCGCCTCTGTTAGATGAAATGCAGAAGGCGCCCGCCATGACAGCTGCTACGCGGCCCCCTGCAATCCACTTGTCCACGGTCGATTTTTCCGTTGCGCGCGGGCATGCCAGGATATGAATTCCCTGCTGTGCGTAGTTCCGGGCGTGCTCGGTAAACCAGAGCTCGGTGCATATCGCAAATCCTAATTTATGAGACGCGGTCTCGAACGCCGTGAAGTCTGGTTCCCCGCGCTCATACCAGGTCGCCTCCCAGAATCCGGTTTCTTCTGGAAGATAGTACTTGTCATGAACCGCCCGGTAACCTTGAGCTTCCCAGACAAACCCTTGGTTACGCCGTTGGGCGATGGTGCGAGAGGCGAGCACACTGGCCGGAGCGAGTTCGCTCAAGCGCGCGATCCATCGCTCATGCTCCGCCACCGAAGCCTCCCATTTTTGTTGTTCGAAGGGTTTCTCGG
>CAYZXF010000127.1:0-7421 GCA_964482355.1 uncultured Anaerolineaceae bacterium
ATTAACCGGCCACATCTTAAGCGGCTCAACCCATTTACCAGGCGAATCGTAGATTTGACCCAGTTACCAGGTGAGAGTATTTGACATGATCGGTCAAACGACGTTTCTCGCGCATCTGCCTGGCAACCGAAGCGGAAAGCCAATCGGGTCTCAATTTTCTGCTCCAAGATTCTGTGCTTACGACGCCCGCCGACCTCACTAGCCGAGACCTCCCACCAGAGGGCCCCCGCATTCCTACGTACGCGTCCTTCATTACACTGTCGATCCGGTCGTCTAGATACTTCTGATCAGGTTGCTTCATAACCTACCCTTGGGGTGGGCTTCTCATCAAGCCCAAAATGCTTTTTCAAAGCTTGCCTGCCGTAATGCAGGCGCGATTTCACGGTTCCAGCAGGAAGTTCCAAGATTTCGGCGATTTCGTTGATTGTCAAATCGTTGAGGTAATGGAGCACCACCACCACCCGCTTCTCTGGAGTTATGGATTGAAGTGCCTTGCGGACTTCGAGCCAGGCTTCATTGCGCTCAACCTGCTGGGCCGGCGTCACCTGAGATTCCCTGGAAACCTTGTCGGCCATGTCACGCAGTACCTGCTTCCACCGCCCGCGCTGTTTGATCCAGGTATACGCCATATTGGCGGTCATCCGGTACAGCCAGGGTTCTATGGGGCGATTGGGATCGATTCGGTGTCCGAACCGAAACAAGCGCAAGAAAGTGTCGTGTAGAAGATCTGACGCGGCTTCCTTGTCGCCTGTGATGGCTAGCGCGGTTCTGTATACGAGGTTGCGGTGCCGATCGTATAGTCCGCCCAGTGCATCTAAGTCCCCCTGCTGGAGCTGAAGGATTAGTTCAGGATCGGCGGAATACGTCACACCCGTCCCCATTTCGCGTGTGTCACCTAATTATTTATACCAGTATGCCGTCTTGGAGGTTCAAGGAGAAATCGTACAAGGCCGAATTTCCTCCAAGTTCCAGAGGCCGCTGTATTCCGTGGCGTCAACTTGAAGTCCGCAGATCTCGGCCCTGTGGGCAATCAGCCTGGGCCGCATATAGAGCGGAATGGTTGGCAAACCCTCGGCAAGAATTTGCTGTGTATCTTGTGCAGCCTGCGAATATTCGGGGGTTTCAGGGAGAGTATGTAGCAGCACACCACACGCTGCGTCGTACTCCGCACTCGAGAATCCAGCCGCGTTCACTCCTAATGGCGCCGTCGCAGACGGCAGCTCGGCGCCATGAAACATCTCACATAAGGGGCTCACCCAGGCGGGCCAGGCCCATCCAATTGCCTCGAAATTGCGGCCAAATGCGGGCCCATCAGGCCATGGTTCAAATAGCTCGATCTGGGATACGAACTCTGGCTCGAGCGCGATCCCGCAACTGCTTAGATCGCTTTGAAGCCACTCTGCCACGGCTTGATGCAGCCCGTCGGGCGTCGTCAGGTACTGGAGACGGAGCTCGGTACCTTCGTTGACCCCGGCGACTCCCACGGCGACACGTGGGGTTTGAGGGTCCTCGTCGTGATCGATCCAGCCCAACTCGTCAAGAAGCTTGCCCGCCGTCTCCGGATCGTAGTCGATCTCAAGGTCTTCCGCCGCGTACAGAGGGTGCGAGGGTGGCAAATAGGTTTCGGGAACATCCGTTAGCCCGAGTAGAAGCTCCTGCGCCAAGCCGGCTCGGTCGATGCATGAAGCCAGGGCGGTGCGGAACTGAAGGTCGGTTTGAGGGCCACTCAATGAGATTGGAGCCAGGCTTAAGTCGAGCCTTTCCATTTCAGCCCCCGCCGAACTTGCTAGGCTGATATTTCCAGCATTGGACAGTCTTTGCAGTTCAGAAAGAGCGGAGGTGTCTAACACCTGGATGTCCAGTGCATCTGCGATCGCGCTTTCATCCAGAATATCGCATTCGCTTGTCAGCAGCTGCTCGATACTGGCCGGTGGACTGCCGGCGAGAAATCTAAACAGCAAGGTATCAAACGCCGGCATCCCCTCTCCCGAGCGAAAATAGGACGGGTTCCGCGTCAATCGAATGTCATTTCCCGGCCGCCATTCCTCGATGACATACGGCCCCCAACCCAGAGGCGAGCGATTCGTCTCATTGGCAGTCAGCAGCTCTTGTGGCGACAACTCACCGAGCTGGTGCATTGGCAAAGGCGACCAGAAGTTGGAGAAATACTCAGAATCAATATATCCCGGTATCCCGGTCCAGCGGACCGTATTGGAATTGAGCGCCTCGTAAGACGTGGTTCGATCAACCTGAGTCTTGAGCGTGGGAGTGTCGACGTTTTGATCAACCTCAAATGAGAAGGCCGAGTCTGCAGCTGTTACAGGTTCCCCGTCCGACCAGTTCACATCCGATCGAATTCGAAAATCCGCCACGATCCGATCCATCGCCACCTCGCCGCCTGAATAGGTGCGCAGGCAGTCCGGCGAATTGCAGCCGCTCGGAAGATATTGATCGCCAACGGTCAGAGTAGCTGGCTGGAGCGTCACCGGATCAAAGTGAAGCTCGCCCTCGACGACGTTGACGGATTCAAGTCTCGCGTCTCCATCCGCAATGGAAGGAAGCTTCTCCAGGATCACCGGCTCATACTGGTAAGTGAGTACATTGAGCGGCCCGTCGTAGACCGCCTGGAGTACGGTCTCCGCCGCTCTACTGGAGCCTCCATAAAGATAGGATTCGCCATATCGATACAGAGAATCAGGTTCCTGGCCGAGGCAGACGATCAGTGTTTTTGGAGTGGGTATGGGTGTCGGAGGCTCCACTGCGGGAGCGCTGGCAGAGGTGGGCTGCACAGCGGCAGGCAAATCTAGCTCGACCGGCCGTGCGCAGGCTGCAAGGACAGAGAGGGCAAATAAGGCGGATATTCTCAACGGTTGACTCAACTTCTTCTAGTCTTCGAGCGCTTCTTTTTCTGCTGGGCTGAGATTCGCCTGGGCCAGGAGATCCGGCCGGCGCTCTTTTGTCCTTTGAAGTGATTGCTGGCGCCTCCAGGCTGCAATCTTAGCGTGGTCGCCGGATCTCAGGACTTCTGGAACATGCCAACCCCGGTAGTCGGCCGGTCGCGTGTAGTGCGGCCCCTCGAGCAGGCCCTCCGAGTGTGAATCCTGCATGATGGCCGCCTCGTCCCCAAGCGCCCCTGGAAGGAGCCGGACAATCGCATCGGTCACCACAAGTGCCGGCAATTCGCCCCCTGTAAGCACATAGTCCCCGATGGAAATTTCATCGTTTGCCAGGTGCTTTCGCACGCGCTCGTCCACTCCTTCATATCGTCCCGATATCAGAGCTATCTTGCTCAATCCGGCCAATTCCCGGGCAATGCCTTGCGTAAATACTCGGCCCTGCGGAGTGAGTAGCACTATCCGGGTCCCGCCAAGATCGTTCCCAAGCACGGACTCCACGGCTTCGAACAGGGGCTCCGGTTTCATCACCATCCCACCCCCTCCTCCGTAGGGTTCGTCATCGGTTATTGAATGACGATCCGTCGCGTGGTCCCGGATGTTGTGTAGGCGGATCTCTGCAAGGCCTGCCTCCTGGGCCTTGCCAAGAATGCTGGCCGAAAGGTACGGAACCATCACTTCGGGGAAGAGGGTGAAGACATCAATCTTCATATGGATTCACGAAAGATCATCAACCGGCAATGCTCAGGCTCGCCGCTGCCAGCTGTCGATCGCGACCCGCGTGGCCTCAAATGCCAACGGCGGGAGCTTGGTGAGATTGAAGAACTCGACCGCATCCGCATCGTCGCCCGCGGCCAATTCGCCGCCGGTTATCTCAGCGGCGTAGATGATGACAATGGTCGCTCCACTGGGATGTTCCTGCCCATGAATGACATCCAGGAGTTCGCCGATTCGGACTTCTAATCCTGTCTCCTCCAGGCACTCGCGTGACGCGGTATCTTTCGGATCTTCATCGCCCTCAACAAATCCTGCGGGGAGAGTCCACTTGCCAATCTCAGGCTCCACCGACCGGCGAACCAGCAAGATTCTATGGTCTTTGGCGATTAAAACGCCTGCCCCAACTTTGGGATCCAGAAAATGGACCCGCCCGCAGGAGGGACAGACAGGCCGGAGCTGCCCGAATGCTTGACGCTCTTCTACCTTGGTGCCACAGCTCGAGCAGTATTGGATTGGCTCTCGCTCGGCCATCATCCTCGCTGGCGAACCCAGAGTGTAAGCCCAAACAGGACGATGAGTGCTGCAGCCAGGCCGATCTCGATCACCCGGAACAAGTTGAGCGACATCGATGGCTTTTCATCTGAGAATTCGGGCTCAGTGGGTTTCACCCGTCCATCCGAGGAGTCTTCTTCTGGGGCGGCCTTGAAAGCATCCTGATCCGCTCCACTTGCGGCCTCTAGATCGGCCGAGCTCTCATCTGACTCGCCCGGTTCAGCTGCGCTCTCCTCGGGTAGACCACCAGCTTCCGGCGCGGCCGCGCTCTCCTCCACAAGCTCCGCGTCTGTCGCTTGATCGTCCGATCTAAGGAAACCTTGAGCAAGGCCGTCCTCCGCCTCGCCCACCGATTCGGCCTCCGGCAGTGCCAATGCTCCTTCAGTCCGCTCCGTAATCCCCTCTTCAAGCGCCGGAGCGGAAGCTGGATCGGCGAGCCGCTGTTCGGCAAGCTGATCCGCCGCGAAAAAATCTTGCTCCGAGGCTCCCAGTGGGAAACCCGCCGCGTTACTAAATAGCAGATCGGCGCCTAATACCAAGACAAATCCCAGGGCTGCTGCGGCGGTGGTTAATTGGAGAATGGGATATGTGCGACGCGATCGAACCATGTCCTGCGTTAGCGCAAAGCTGCGCGGTAGGCGGACCTCAGGCAGGCTGCCAACCACCTCTGCCGTCGCTCGCAGTGCCGCAAGCGCGCTGCTGAGCTCCTGATCGGAGGCCAGGCGCGCCTCAAGCTGCTCTGCATCTCCCGGATTCAGTTCCCTGTCCAGATAAGCAGATAGTCGTTCGATATCAGCTTGCGCGATTCTATCCATCTTGGTCATGCGGCCGCCTCAATATTGAGACGAATCGAGGAGGGTAAGAGTTCCCCATGCTGCTTCAAACATTCGCGAAGCTTGGCCCGGGCTCGTGCCAGTCGGCTTTTCACCGTACCAAGCGGCTTGCCGATGGTTTCAGCTACCTCCTGGTAGTCAAATCCGTGCACATCCACCAACACCGCTACGGTCCTGAATTCCGGTGTGAGCCCCAACATGCAGTCCTCAATGGCTTGGATCAGTTCCATTCGCTGGGCCGCTGCCTCCGGGCTTTCGCCAGGGCTCGCGATTGGAAGAGCACTTTCTTGCTCAGTCAATTCGTCAAGGGAAACTGCGGGCCGACGTTTGAGGCGCCGGAGTTCATCGTAGCAAGCATTGGTAACGATGCGGAGCAGCCAGGCGCGAAATGACCCTCCACGATATCGCTTCAAACCGCGATAGGCCGAGATGAACGCCTCCTGGGTCGCATCCGCAGCTGCGGCTTCATCTCCCATGATGCGGAGGGCGACGTTGAAGGCCAGCCCCTGGTAGTTCAGAACTAGACGGTTAAAAGAATCCAGGTCACCCGACTGCGCCCCCTTGATGAGAGCCATCTCGTCCATGGTTCGGCCATGATAACTCAGAGGTCCAGGCAGTGCCTGGCCCAGCTATCTGGCTCCACAATTCGCTGCACAATCGGAGAATTTGGCCGGCGGTTTCAGAAGAAAACAGAAAGGGCCAGCTTCACGCTGGCCCTTTCTATAAGCTTGAAGGAGTGTGATTACCCCTCCGTCACATTTACGACTCCTGACATGCCACTCCCTCCAGGGCCCCCGTGGAACCGGCAGAAGTAAGGAAAGCTGCCTGCTTCAGTGAAGGTGTAGCTGAACTGATCCCCTTCTCCCAACGTTCCGCTGTTGAAGAGATCCGTATCGGAAGTGGCAGTGTGCGGAAGAGAGGCGTCGTATACCCAAGTCACCGTGGTCCCGACGGGAATTGTGATGACCTCCATCTCGAAGTCGACGTCAACCACTTTCACTTCTTCTCCGGCGGAGGCTTGTGCCTCCGTCAGGGTGAACGGCGCCAACACGACGTTGCCATCGGCGTCGAACACCGGCGCATCGTCGCCGGGGAATTCGTATTCACCGGCTGTTGCCAGGTCCAGGTGCAGCATGGCGTAGAGAGTCTCGGTGGCCTGATCAAGATCGATCTCAACCGCCACGTTGGCGTTGTTGCCGACTTCGATCGCCGCGAACCCAATCACCGCGCCCGGTGCCCCATCTGCCTGAGCGTGGATCACGATCCATCCGGGCTGGCTAGCAGACACCAAATCCACCGTAATCGCCCCATCCGCCGCAGCTTGATCGCTTGCCGTCACGGCGTCACTTGTGGGAAACGCGGCCTGGAAGGGTACGTTTACGATCACATCGTCGACGAACACTGGTGCATCATCGCCGGGGAACTCGTATTCGCCCACAGTTCCCACATCCAGATGCAGCATGGCGAACAGCTGCTGGGTTGCTTGATCCAAATCGATAGCGACCTCAACGTTCTCATTACTTCCTTCAGAGACCGGCGATTGGCCGATCACCGGACCTGGAGCGCCGTTTCGGGTGATGTGAATGACTAGCCAACCAGCCTGATCGGCAACGACCTTTTCAATCGTCACCGTGCCGCCACTGGCGTCCTGATCACTGACGGTTACCGATGGAGCCATCTCCTCCATGGCTTCTTCCTCAGTAGCCGGGGGCGCGGAGGTGGGCTCGGCGGCTGGCTCAGGTGTTGCGGAAGTGCACGCAGCAAGCACCACCGCTAACCCTCCTGCAACTAACGAAAGTTTGTGCAAACTCATGTCTTCTCCTTTGGCAATGCGCCAATTCCATTTTGGCGTCATAGGGAATGTGTCAAGTGCGATCGGTCCGGATCTCCTACCTCACTTGGATTTTCACGCATTAGTACCACCGCAATCGAAAAAGGGAAAGGGGCTGTCTTCGATTGCTTTGAGACAGCCCCTCTTTGAACCAGATTATCCTCCGGCTCCAGTCAGCATTTAGATGCTTAGGACTCCAGCAGGGTGAACGGCGTCACTATCACTTGACCGTCCGGGTCGAACACTGGCGGGTCGCCGCCGGGGAATTCGTATTCTCCTGCGGCGCCCACGTCCAGGTGCAGCATCGCGTACAGCGTCTCGGTGGCCAAACCGAGATCGATCTCAACCGTCACATTAGCATTGTTGCCCACTCCGACCGGAGCCCACCCAACAATATCGGGTCCCGGACCTGTCTGGTCAGCGTTTTCCGCATGGATCACGATCCATCCCGGTACCTGGGCGGATACCAGATCCACGGTGATCGTCCCGTCCACCGCCGCTTGATCGCTCGGAGTCACGGCGTCTTCGATCGGAAACGCAGCCTGGAAGGGCACGTTCACGATCACGTCGTCAACAAACACCGGTACGTCATCG
>CAYZXF010000128.1:0-2466 GCA_964482355.1 uncultured Anaerolineaceae bacterium
TGGATGGAAAGACACCGTGTTGGTCATGCCGGGCGAAACGGTCAGAGTTATCACCCAATTCGGAGAGTACGCCGACCCGGACCTTCCTTACATGTTCCACTGCCACATTTTGGAACATGAAGACGCCGGCATGATGGGGCAATTTGTCGTAGTGTAGGCGAGCCGGAAGTACCGAGTTAAAGTTATATTGAAAAAGCCCAGATCTGGGCTTTTTCCTTTAACAAATGGCCCTGCCGCGGGCAGCGGTGATTGTTATGGCATGCTACTAAAGTTTCAAGCATCAAAGTCTGCACCTTCACCAATAGGCACAATCTGTAGCGGAGGCATTATCGGAAGTAAGGATCCTGGTTGAGGCCGAGATATGACCCCTGGACTTGACCTTCGACAGATGACGGGACGGCCCTGCCCCTGTAAGTTTGAGGACGGAATAGAAAGGCATCGCAATTGACGAATCGGAGGATCGGCCATGTATACATTGGAAAATACCACTAAGCAAAGTGAGCGATTTCACCGGAACCGCAGCTTCATTCAGAGGGAAGGGACGATGAGAAAATTAGTATTAGCAGCAGCCCTAATTGGCTTCGCCTACGTCGGTTACAGACTGATTATCCCTGGCCCGGTCAGCCCCTCTCAGAATATCGACACAGGAGGCAACATTGCGGCACAAGTTACGCCTGGTTCCATGGAAGTGGATTGGCTATCCGGTTCAACTGACTGCGCCGCGAACGATGAACCGGCAATTCAGGTTCACCAATACGATTCAGCGACGTACATTCTTCGACAGAACCCGTGCGCCGATTTCGAAGCGCCTTTCATATACCTTCTGATCGGCCAGACGCGGGCCCTCTTGCTCGATACTGGCGCCGTCGCCGCTGAAGAGATTGCGCCAGTTGCGGCCACAGTCATGGATCTCCTTGAAGAACAAGGGCAGCCCCGACTCCCGCTGATCGTTGCACACTCCCATGGTCACTTTGACCACCGAAGAGGGGACGGACAGTTCCTCGGGTTGGCGGACGTGGTGGTAGTAGGGAATGAGCAGGCGGAGGTGCAGGCGTTCTTCGGCCTCGACAATTGGCCGGATGGTGTTGCGTCGCTCGACCTTGGAGGTCGTATGCTCGAGATTCTCCCCATTCCAGGACATCACCCGGCTGGTATCGCGGTCTACGACACGCTCACGGGGATGTTGCTGACCGGCGATACCCTTCTGCCTGGGCGGGTCTATATTTCCGATCTTGACAGCTCTCGAGCCAGCAGCCAGCGTCTCGTCGAATTTATCGAAAATCGTCCCGTGTCTCACGTTCTGGGCGGACATCTGGAGATGGACAACGAAGGCAGGCTCTATGAGACGAGTGCAACCTACCGTCCTGACCAGCGCGAACTACAGATGACGCGAGAGAATGTTCTGGAACTACAGCAGGCCTTTGGGGACTCTGGCCGCTTAATCCTATACAGTGCTCAAGACGACTTCGTTCTTGTGAATACGGGGATCATCGTGACAGGCATTGGTGTAATGGGAGTTGTCATTGTAGGCGTGCTTGTGTTGCTAGTGTTTCGCTTTGTTAGAAGGCGTCGAAACCGAGCTGCGATCACCCGAATGTGATCGTGTCAGGGCATATCCGAGAAAGGAGCAGGGGGATGGACCCGCTGCACTTCCGAGAGAACGGGAGCAAGGATAAAGAGGCAATTGTCTTTATACACGGCGGCGGGATGACTGGGCTAGGTTGGCAGACGGCGCTGCGGACCATGCCTGAATACCATTGTCTGGCGCCTGATCTGCCGGTTTCCGGCCGGTCCGCTCACATCGCACCTCTTACTTTAGAAAATGCCGTCGAAGGACTGGCGGATCTGATTCGATCCAACGCACCATCCGGTCGTGCCGCTCTGGTCGGGTTATCGCTTGGAGCCAACGTTTCAATCGGACTGTTTCAGCAGCATCCGGATCTGGTCGAGAAGCGTTTCTGACCGGCGGCACGCCTAGGCTGAGCCGGGCCGCTTTGCTCGCATTCGTGCGGAGCATAAGGTCTTCTTCCCGCGATCGACTGGGTCCTAATCCCGTCGGACAACCCCTTTTTGCCATGCGTAGACCGCGGCCTGGGTTCGATCCGCAAGGTGGAGCTTGCTCAGGATGTTGCTGACATGCCCTTTTACGGTGTACTCACTCACCACTAGCTCTTCGGCAATTTCGGAATTACTCATGCCAGCTGCAATTAATCTCAGGACTTCCATCTCGCGATTAGTCAGCTCAGTGTAAGGGTTTACCTCATCGGACTTTGGACCTTGTAATTCCCGTATGACTCGTGCGGCCACTCGCGGGTGCAAGGTGGCCTCCCCTCGGGCCGCCTTCAGTATGGCATCGGCCAATTCCTCCATCCCCAGGTCCTTCAGCACATAGGAAATCGCTCCCGCCTGCAGAGCCGGGAAAATATGTTCGTCCTCATGGTAGGAGGTCAGGACCACGATCTGCGT
>CAYZXF010000129.1:0-1517 GCA_964482355.1 uncultured Anaerolineaceae bacterium
CCATGAACTGAGGCTGACCATTGTTGAGGATGTCCTGGGCCTCGATGGGGGAGACGGCTCCGGGTCTTCCGTGATCGCGCTGCTCATGGATGATCCAGTACCGACGGCCACCCCGAAGGCCGCCAGTCCGACTCCCCAACCGTCCGCATCCCCGGGGCCAACCGATGCCGTAGCTACGGAAACCTCTCTGCCAGCTCCAACCGATACCCCACTGCCACCGACCGCGGTCGCCGGTGGGTACTGTGGCAACCTGTCAATATTTGACATGAAGGTTGATGATGATGATGATGTAGAAGCCAAGGTCCGGAACAGTGGATCGAAGGATGTTTATCTGATCAAAACCGTGTTTGAATGGCCCGATGTGCCAGATCCCGCCTATGTAGATTACTTCGAGCTTGACAAAATTCCCGGCGATGATAAATACAACTACAACCCAACAAGTAGCGGGAATTCTCCAACAATTTCGACCGGCGATTATGAGAGGCTGCAAAGCGGAAAAACGAGGAAATGGGAGACTGATTTTGACGATGAGCCCGGCGGGAAAATCTATGGCTCCTTTTTCTTGACGCTCACTTTCTACGAGCCGGACGAGGGCGCTTACTGTACTGTTAATGGCAGTACATATAAAGTTCCGCCGGCTCCGACACCCACAGATACTCCAGTGCCAACTGACACTTCCGAGCCCACTCCGACAGAAACACTCGAACCGATACCGACCGATCCTCCAGAGCTGCCGACCGACACTCCAGAGCCGGCTCCAACCCTAACTCCAGCTCCGACAGAAACGCCTGAACCTACCGCAACCCCTGAATAGCCTCAACTCCCGCGGAGAGCAGCGCTGCTTGGTTAGCGCTTGAGCCAGCCAGCGAGCCTCCCAAAAGCCTTAGGGGTATAATCGCCCCGAACCTCCCACCGACGCCGTGGGAGTTTGTTGCGTGTGGACAATGTTGGAAAAACTGACGACCATCGAAGAACGATTCATAGCCGTCGAGGACGAGATGGCGGCTAACCCAGAGGACTATCAGAGGGTGGCCCAGCTGGCTCAAGAGCGTGCGGAATTGGAGCCAGTCGTCAGTGCGTTTCGAGAATACAACCAGCTGCAAGACCAACTGTCAGAGGCCGAGTCGCTGCGTGATGGAACAGATCCCGAAATGCAGGAACTCGCGGTTCAAGAGATTCAGGAGATCCAGCCGAAAATTTCAGAATTGGATACCAGGCTCCGCGAGATGCTAATCCCTCGCGACCCGCGCGACCGTCGCAATGTGATCATGGAGATCCGCGCTGGCACGGGCGGCGACGAAGCCGGCATCTTCGCAGCCGATCTCTACCGAATGTACAGTCGTTATGCCGAAGGCCTGCGATGGGCGGTTGAAGTCATGTCCAAAAGCGAAACCGGCGTGGGAGGCTTTAAAGAAATCGTATTTCAGGTCAAAGGCAAAGGCGCATATTCTCGCCTGAAGTTCGAATCTGGAGTGCACCGTGTCCAGCGTGTGCCTGTTACGGAGTCTCAAGGCCGC
>CAYZXF010000130.1:0-13700 GCA_964482355.1 uncultured Anaerolineaceae bacterium
GAACGGCCGGTAGTCGGCGAAGCCTCGCAACGAAGACCACTTGGTGATCGCCGCCGTCAGCGTCGTCTTCCCGTGGTCGATGTGTCCCATCGTGCCCACATTCATGTGCGGCTTCGTGCGCTCGAACTTCTCCTTACCCATTCTTCCTCCGCATCTTCTTCTTCAATGATTTCGATCTGTTCTCTCGGCTCCGTAAGCCGATTGGCTATGCGCAACTGCCCCTTTAGAGGGCGAAACTTGTTTGTGACCTTAAAACGCACCCTCAAGCAACGATTCGGTGACCCGCTTCTCCACCTGACGATAGTGGTGAAATTCCATGGAGAACACGCCTCGCCCCTGCGTCATGGAGCGCAAGTCGGTTGCGTAGCCAAACATCTCGGACAGGGGAGCGGTGGCCCGAACGACCTGCGTATTGCCACCGCGCTGCTCGAGTGCCCCAATATCGGCGCGGCGTGAGGACAAATCACCGGTCACATCGCCCACGGCTTCATCAGTTACCACCACCTCGATCTTCATGACCGGCTCCAACAGCACCGGCTTCGCTCGGCGTACGCCTTCTTTGAAGCCCATCGATCCGGCCATCTTGAACGCCATTTTGCTTGAATCGACTTCATGGAAGGAGCCGTCAAGCAAGGTAACCTGAATATCCGTCATTGGGTATCCGGCAAGCACGCCGCCTTCGGCTGCTTCCCGCACGCCCTGCTCCACCGCCGGAATGAATTCCTGCGGAACGCTTCCACCTCGCACCTTGTCGGTGAATTCGATGCCTGATCCTGCTTCTCCGGGCTCAAGGGCCAAGACAACGTGTGCAAAATGACCCCGCCCGCCGGTCTGCTTCACATAGCGAAAATCTACCTCTGGAACGGCCTTTCGGATCGACTCCTTGTAAGCCACTCGAGGGCGACCGATGTTGGTCTGTACTTTAAATTCTCGGCGCATCCGATCGATCAGCACTTCCAAATGGAGCTCGCCCATCCCCCAGATCATGGTCTGGCCGGTGTCGTCATTAACCGCGACTCTGAATGTAGGATCTTCCTCACCAAGTTTTCTGAGCGCATCCCCCATCCGGTCCTGATCGGCACTGGTTTTTGGCTCAATGGCGGAGAAGATAACCGGTTCCGGAAACACAATGCTCTCAAGAACAATCGGGTTCGCGGGGTCGGTGAGGGTGTCTCCAGTAAATGTGCTCTTCATGCCCAACACAGCAGCAATGTCGCCGGCCGAGACCTCTTCAATATCCTCACGGTGATCCGCATACATACGAATAAGCCGGCCGATGCGCTCTTTTCGACGTTTCGAAGCGTTGTAAACCGTTGAGCCTTTCGTAATCTTGCCTGAGTAGACCCTCAGATAAACCAGGCGTCCGACATAAGGATCAGTAACAATCTTGAACGCCAGCGCGCTCATCGGAACATCGACCCTTGCCTCGCGCATGAGCTCCTTGGTTCCGTCCGGGTCTAAGCCCCGCACCGGGGGAATATCAAGTGGGGAAGGCAGGTAGTCGACCACTGCATTCAAAAGTGGTTGAACACCCTTGTTTTTTAGTGACGATCCACAAAATGCGGGTGTCAGTTTCCCGTGAATCACGGCTCGTCGAAGTGCAGCATGCAATTCCTCGGAAGTTATTTCCGCGCCTTCCAAGAACTTCTCTGTGAGCTCGTCATCAGTTTCCGCTATTTGCTCGACCAAAAGCGCGCGAGCGGCTTCTGCTTGCTCACGCAATTCGGTTGGGATCTCGGTCTTCTCAGGATCCTCACCGGAATCGCTGGCCCAAATAAAAGCGACGTCCTCGATTAGATCGATGACGCCGCTGAATTCCCGTTCTTCCCCGATTGGGATCTGCATAGCTACGGGGTGGGCTCCAAGACGCTCGCGGATCATGTCGATCGTGCGCTCAAAAGAAGCGCCGACCCGATCCATTTTGTTTACAAAACAGATCCGTGGAACGCCGTAGCGATCGGCTTGACGCCAGACGGTCTCAGACTGTGGCTCGACGCCTTGTACCGCATCAAATACCGCTACCCCACCATCCAGGACGCGCAACGACCGCTGCACCTCGGCAGTGAAGTCGATATGACCCGGAGTGTCGATAATGTTGATGAGGTGATTTCGCCACTCTGCGGTGACCGCTGCGGAAACGATCGTGATTCCTCGCTCACGCTCCTGGTCCATCCAATCAGTGACGGTGGTGCCATCATCAACCGATCCCATCCGGTGAGTCTTGCCCGTGTAGAACAAGACCCGCTCGGTGGTTGTGGTTTTCCCTGCGTCGATGTGGGCAATGATTCCAATATTTCGGTATCGCTTCAAATCAATATTACGCATTTCAATCTACCAACGGTAATGAGCGAAGGCTCTGTTCGCCTCCGCCATTCTGTGTGTGTCCTCTTTTTTCTTGATCGCCCCCCCGCTGCTATTCGAGGCGTCCATAAGCTCACTGGCGAGTTTTTCCGCCATAGTCTTGCCGTTTCGACCGCGCGCTGCGGCCAACAACCAGCGCATTGCGAGCGAGGTGCGCCTGGCCGGCATGACTTCAATCGGCACTTGATATGTCGCGCCGCCCACACGTCGAGGCTTTACTTCGAGGCGGGGCGAAATGTTTTTGATAGCCTGCTCAAACATCTCGACTGGATCCTTGCCGGATCGCTCGTTCATCAGGTCAAACGCCTGATAAACCACTCGTGTGGCCGTACTTTTCTTTCCCTTCATCATTAGGCGATTGATAAGACCTGTGACGAGACGATTGTTGTAGCGAATATCGCCCTGGATCTTTCGTTTTTCTGGTCTGGACCTTCGCATTTCTTTACTCCGTCTAACGCCTTCGCATCTCGCTGCGCATGTCGCTGCGCTCCATAGACAAGCATCGGTCGCCGCGCGAACGGCGACCGATCAACAGTTCATTCCAATTCGATTATTCTCGTGGGCGTTTGCCGCCGTACTTAGAGCGGCCTTGCTTACGCCCCTCTACACCCGTGGTATCCATCGTGCCACGCACAATGTGATAACGCACACCAGGTAGATCCTTCACCCGGCCACCGCGCACAAGAACCACAGAGTGCTCCTGAAGCGAATGCCCCTCACCAGGGATGTAGGCAGTAACTTCCAATCCATTCGTGAGTCGCACTCGCGCGACCTTGCGAAGCGCCGAGTTCGGCTTTTTCGGCGTTTGCGTCTTCACCTGAGTGCAGACACCGCGCTTCTGCGGGGCACCCTTTGGCTGTGCCACCCGCCGCTGCTTCATGGAGTTGAAGGTGAATTGCAGTGCAGGGGCCTTAGTCTTCTTTTTCTTTACTTTGCGCCCCTTGCGCACCAATTGGTTGATCGTTGGCAACTACTTACCCCTTCACACAAATCACCGGGGCATTAGCCCCGGGATTCTTGTCCCACCTCACAAGGAGGCTGGTCAAGTATTCAATTCGGCCGCGCTAAACCCGGCCCGAGATCCTCGGAGTGGGATTTTACCAAAGGGCCCAAAGGGCGTCAAGCGCGATAAACCGATTCATCCTAAGAGACAATTCGCTCGGATTATGTCAAATTCGAACCGTGTCTCATAACGAGTGGCCGCCCTCTACGGACGCCTACTGCTCGGTCCTCATTTGGGATCAGGTGAAGCTAGACTTAGCGCTTTGGACCGAGATCGAGCAGCCCCAGACCCAACCGTGGAGGCCTGGCGCGGTCGTCCTGCTTCCCAAAGCGGATGATATCACCCGCATCGTCGATCGCCTCAACCTCCAGCCCAAGGCTTTGTAATTCCTTCACAAGCACGCGGAAGGAGGCCGGAATTCCCGGTTCCTCAACCGGTTCTCCTTTGACGATCGCCTCATAGGTTTTGACCCGACCCTGAACATCGTCTGATTTGACAGTGAGCATCTCCTGAAGAGTGTGTGCCGCTCCATAGGCCTCCAGCGCCCACACTTCCATCTCACCGAAACGTTGTCCACCGAACTGCGCCTTACCACCGAGCGGCTGCTGAGTGACGAGTGAGTATGGGCCGGTGGATCGAGCATGTACCTTATCCTCGACCAGATGATGCAGCTTCATCATCATCACCACTCCGACCGTCACAGGCTTGTGATACGCCTCGCCGCTCCTACCGTCATAAAGAACTTGCTTTCCTAGGGTCGGCAGCGGCCGACCCGTATCGGTCATGATCCGGTCTGCCTGCTTGACCACCTGCTCCGGTGTAGCGTTGTCGCGCAGCTTGCGGCCTCTGGCATCAATCCACAGCCGAAGACAGGTTTCTATGGCCGCTTCATCATAGGGATCGCGTTCCTCAACCGGCAGCTCCGAATCATCGAAAACCAGAATCTTATCGGGATCGAAGCCCTTTTCCCTCAGCCATTCCGATAGAGCCGCCCTACGTGCATAGTTTCGATCGGTTGCGATGAGCTCAACGTCGTAGCGCTTCTTATCCAGCCAGAACTCGAGATATAGACGCCGCACTTCCTCGTCGTCCTCGAATGCTTCTTCGTCGTAGTAATCCTGCTCCTTGATCCATTTCCAGGCCCACTCGCCAACTTCCTTCCAGGCACGGTCGATCATCCAGGCCCGGGCAAGTTCGGCCTCAATTTCCTCTTCGTCTGCGCCATCGAACACTGGAGTTATCGCGCGGAATCCCAGGCGATTAGCGGCCCACCCGAGGTGAGTTTCAAGGATTTGACCAATGTTCATTCGGCCCGGAACCCCAAGTGGGTTGAGAATGAGATCTATCGGAGTCCCGTCCTCGAGGAATGGCATATCCTCCACCGGAACCACCTTCGAGATCACACCCTTATTTCCGTGCCGTCCAGCCATCTTGTCACCCTCGGTGGCTTTTCGTTTTTGCGCTACCGAGACCCGCACCATCTTCTCGACACCCGGCGGGAGATCGCGATGCTCTTCCCTTGTGAATACGTTGACATCCACTACCTTGCCGCGTTCGCCATGCGGCATGCGCAGGGAGGTATCTTTCACCTCGCGAGCCTTTTCACCGAAGATTGCTCGAAGCAACTTCTCTTCGGGCGTAAGCTCCTTTTCACCCTTAGGAGTGATCTTCCCAACCAGGATGTCGTTAGGGCCGACTTCGGCGCCAATACGGACGATTCCATCTTCGTTGAGATCACGCAGCGCTTCGTCCCCAACATTTGGAATGTCATAGGTAATTTCTTCCGGACCCAGCTTCGTGTCTCTCGCTTCCACTTCATGCTTTTCAATATGCACGGATGTGTAGCGATCCTCTTGAATAAGCCGCTCCGAAATCAAGATCGCATCCTCGAAATCGCCACCTTCCCAGGACAGGAAGGCGGTGAGAACGTTTTGGCCGAGCGCAAGCTCGCCATCTTCCGTAGAAGTCGAGTCGGCAATCACATCGCCCTCTTTTATGCGTTGGCCCTTGATCACGGTCGGACGCTGGTCGATGGAAGTACTTTGATTGGAGCGATTGAACTTTCGCAATGGATAGAAGTGCTCGCCAGTCCGGGAGCGAATTATTATCTGGCTGCCGGTGACTGATTCAACCTGTCCCGTCTCCTTGGCCAAAATGACCTGACCCGAATCGAATGCAGCTTCTCGCTCCATCCCGGTCGATACGATGGGAACTTCAGGCTTGATAAGTGGCACCGCCTGCGTCTGCATATTTGAACCCATCAACGCCCGGTTGGCATCATCGTGCTCCAGGAAGGGAATCAGCGAGGCGCTTACGCCAACAATTTGCCGCGGCGCCACGTCCATGAAATCGATCGCTTCCGGAGCTGCAAAGAAGAAATCTCCGTGGTTCCGGCACGAAGCCCGTGGGTTAGCAAACTCGGAGGCTTCGGTCAGTGGTGTGTTCGCCTGGGCGAGAACGTACTTATCTTCCTCGTCCGCAGAGAGGAATACCTCATCGCCCGATGAAACGAAGGGAACGACATCAATCTTGCCCTTTCGGCGTGCGATCGTGGCTGCTAAAGCCTTCGTGATCTCCTCGCCATCCTTGGCAACGACCGTGTCCCCGTTGACTGTCATCAAATCGCCCCGAAGATGTTTGCCCACCAGGCGCTTGTCTTTGGTGCCAAGGCTCTTCACGACCTTCCGGTACGGGGTCTCGATGAAGCCAAACGCGTTTACGCGTGCATAACACGCCAGGCGCCCGATCAATCCAATGTTCGGACCCTCTGGCGTCTCAATGGGGCAGATTCGGCCATAATGCGAGTGGTGAACGTCGCGTACATCAAAGCCGGCGCGTTCACGTCGCAATCCACCCGGGCCCAGCGCCGAAAGCGTGCGCTTGTGTCGAAGCTCGGCCAGCGGGTTGGTCTGATCCATAAATTGCGAAAGCTGACTCGAGCCAAAAAACTCCCTGATCGCCGCCACAACCGGTCGAATATTAATCAGCGACACGGGCGAGATTTGTTCTTGATCGCGGATTGACATGCGCTCCAAGATAACGCGTTCCATGCGGCGCAGTCCTACCCGCAGTTTGCCTTGAATCAATTCGCCGACGGTTTTTACCCGACGGTTGCCGAGGTGATCAATGTCATCAGGCTCAATCACACCGTTGTTAATGTTGATCATTCGCTCGATAATGCGCACGATATCCCAGGTCGTTATCTGACGATGATCCGCTGGGATTTTCCGCTCAAGTTCGAGTTTTCCATTTAGTTTGTACCGACCCACCCGCTCCAGGTCGTACCGTCGCGGCTCGATGAGCTGGTCAGTCAGATACTCGCGGGCGTTATCCAGAGTTGGAGGGTCCCCCGGCCGCATCCTGCGATAGAACTCGACCAGCGCCTCCTCGGCTATCGTCCGTCCACCCTGCAGTTCCCATTCCGGCTCCTGCCGGATCGTGGTTTCAATATACGGGTGATCGGGATTGACATCGGCCTTGGCGAACAGCTTTAGAAGCTCCTCATCCGATCCATCTTTCAACGCTGGCTTTTCCAGACCATCATCAACTGCCGCCAACGCACGCATCAAAATCGTTACCGGGATTGTGCGCTTGCGATTGAATTTCAGTGTCAGGTAGTCGCTCTTGCGAGTCTCAAACTCCATCCACGCTCCGCGATCGGGAATCAGCTTCGCTGAAGCCAATCGCCGCCCAGTCGCGCGATCCGCGGGCGCCTCGAAATAGACTCCCGGGGATCGAATAAGCTGCGATACAACCACTCGTTCGGTCCCGTTAATAATGAAGGTCCCCTTCTCGGTCATGATGGGGAAGTCGCCCATGAAAATGTCTTGCTTAATGGGCTCCGGCACTTCTGGCCCCGCCAACAACACCGACACGTACAGCGGAGCGGCATAGGTCAGATCCCGCTCGACACACTCTTCGATGTCGTGCTGGGGATCTTCAAACCAATATTCGAGGCCAAACTGCTTGGCTTCCTGAGTATTACCAGGGAGATGAAGTTTCATCGTTCCGTTATAAGACTCAATCGGCGAGACCTCAGAGAACAACTCCGCCAATCCATCTTTCAACAGCCACTTGAAAGAATCCAGCTGGATCTCGATGAGCTGGGGAAGTTCGTAGGTCTGGGGGATACGCGAGTAGAACTTACGGCCTTTGCTAGGCATACCGTTCCTTTCTTGCGGAAACAGTTTCAGGTTTGGAGAACTTAAAAGAAAGTGATGACCTTACCCTGATAGGGTCATGCTTGGGCCTAATTTCCATGAGGCGCGAGTATTAGAAATTAGGTTATTTGGACGACCAGAGAGCTTACCATAATCTAACTTGCTTCGCAACGGTTTCTAAGGGTAACCACGACGTGAGCACTGTTGGCTATGCGCAGTATGCTTGCCCGTGACAGAGGTGAGCATTGCCAGCCCAAGTTCAGTGTATTTCATCGGCTATCTGTGCTGAAAATTAGGCGCCTATTCAATGCTGCGATCGACCGACTCACCCACTTGCATACAGGTTTTTGTAGATTTCGAATACTTCATAGATGACCTGAATGTAACGATGAGTTTCTGCGAAGCGAATGATCTCCAGGAAGAGGTCCGGATCATCTGCCGCCAGCTCCTTCCACGCGATCGCATTTCCCGGTCCGCCGTTGTATGCCGCTAACGCCGCGTAGAGGTCTCCATCGAATCGTTCTTGCTGGGCATTTAGATAGTACGTTCCGAAGCGCACGCTTACAAATGGACGGTAAAGGTCGCTCGTCTCATAGTCTTGCGGCCATCCGAGCTGGCCAGCGATTGATTCTCCGGTGCTAGGGATGACCTGCATCAGCCCATGGGCTGCCGCCGATGAGGTGGCAAATCCCTCGAATAGGCTTTCTTGCCTTACGACCGATAGAAGGAACAACCCGTCCAGGCCATAGCGTGCCGCTTCAGGCAGGATAAGGTCGCCAAAATACGGGCCAAATCGTATTCGATTGAAATAAACGGGAGCAAGCTGCGTAGCCGCATCATCCATTCCAGCGTGATTGAGGATCTGACGAGAAGCGATGATCGCCTCTCGGTACAGCCCGAGCTCAAGAAGGGTGTGCATCAATCGATAGGTTGCTTCGGGATCAGAACCCAATGCGCTTCTAAGCGAGCTTAACTCTGAACGCGCTTCTTCCATCATCCCCAAATTCCAGAGTTCCAGGCCTCGAATGAGTCTTGGATCGGATGCCAGAACCGGCCCCAACTCAGCGAGCGGATCGTCTCCGGTAATACCGAACCTGTCTCGCAGCCATTGCTCCGCTTCCCGACGTTCACTTTCTAGATCCGTAGAGAAGTTAAATACTCCCGAGTCGCTAAACGGAGACGTATCTTCAAGCAAATGCTCTGCCCTCAACGAGTAGTAGCCGGTTGGATCTGCGTTTCGCGCGGTTTCCCATGCGGCTAGGGCACCATCTGGATTCCGATCAGCCTGACGCGATTTCCCAATCCATAGATTGGCCCTCGCAATTTGGGCCGTTGTTGAGGCAAGTTCTAGGGATCTCTGGAACGCTAGCTCCGCGGCCGGGTAGTCACCAAGTCGATAGCGCACGATGCCTGACTCAAAGGATCCGTCCGTGGCCACGGGGTCGAAGGCATACTCCTCGGCCAATCTCATCCAGATATCTGCCGCGCGGGACAAATCATTGCTTCGTTCAGCGGTCCGGCCGGCTGCGAATAATGCCTTTACCGCTGTAGCCGATTGCGGCAGAGCGTCTGCGACTTCTAAGTACGTGTCGACGGCCGCCGTGTAGCGATCCAACCAGGCCCACTCCGTGCGTGCCTTCGACAGCATCGCTTCTGGCCAAATGGAATCCGACGGGTAGTTTAAGGTCGCCGCTTCCATATCCTTCAGGGCCAAGGCGGGAGAACCCAGTCCAAGCTGGCTGAGACCGCGATAATAATATGCGGCAGCGGAGGGAGCTGATGCCAGAACTCGATCGAAGGCGGCTACCGCAGGTTGGTAGGCTCCCGCGTAATAGTCGACCAACCCACGTTGGTAATCGTCGACGGGTACACCGTCTTCGACCAGACGGATCAGTCCGACATAGGTGTCAAAGGCGGCAGGGTAATTTTCGAACGAGTCGATGTAGCGAGAATGGAGCCCGTCCAGGTTGCCCTGCAACTCCAGGGCTTCGCCCGCGAGCAGATTCATGGAGGCTTTTGTTGCCGGATCCGTAGCCTGAGCGTAGACTTGATCGAACTGCTCCAGCGCACGTTCAAATTCCCCCGCTTCCATATACGCTCTGCCGATCTTTATCCTCAGGCCAGTTTGGTTGGTTTGGCCGGGGGCTATCATGGCTGCCTGGTAATGGGAGATCGCGTCAAGCGGGCGGAAGCCCTGCCGTAGCGCGTCCCCCAGCCATTCTTCAACGTACAGGTCGATCGCCCCAGAATATTGTGAAAGGGCTAGCTCATAGTCCGCCACAGCAGCGGTCGGTTCTCCAAGCAGGGTGTTTGCTTGTGCGCGCAAAATGAGTGCAGAAGGAACACGTGCTTGGTCCGGGTAGCCTGTAATGAATTCTGAAAAGATGGTGATGGCTTCCGCATGCCGTTCGTCTCGAAGCAATGCATCGCCAAGGCCGAAAAGCGCCTCGCCCAGGACGGCCGGATCGTGACTTTCGGCGATGACGCGTTCGAATTCTCGCTGCGCTAGATCCCAATCCCCATTGGCGAGCGCCAGCCGGGCGGCCTCGTTTCGTAACGCAGGCAATGGCGTCGGCTGCGGAGTCGGATTTGGGGTTGCAGATGATGTGGGGGTTGGCGCAGGTATCGCCGTGGGCTCGGCTCCAAACGGGAGGTTACAAGCCAGCGATGCGAAGAGAAGGCCGGCGAATACCCCCAGTATGGCTCTCTGCATGGCGGGCAATCATACGTGACGGAAACCTTGATGTCAACGCGCCGCACATTGTGAAGTGCAATTCCTTGCAGCCCCCTGTTCCGCGTGCTAAACTCCTCCCGCGCCTCATGGAGCGCTCTCCGACGAGAGCGCATTTTTATGTCTTGAGGACATCTAGTGGACAGCAAAGAAGTCGTTCTCACTGGCTCTGTCGCCTACGACTACCTGATGAGCTTTCCGGGCAGGTTCAAGGATCACATCCTGCCCGATCATCTGGATTCGCTCAGCCTCTCATTCTTAGTCGACTCACTGGAGAGACGGCCGGGCGGCATTGCAGCAAATATTGCCTACTCGCTTGCGCTGCTTGGAGAACGACCTCGAGTCCTGGCTACGGTAGGAGAGGATTTCGAAGACTATCGTCGGTCACTTGAAACGATTGGCGTAGTGACGAGCGACATCAAAGTCATCTCCGGACTCCTGACCGCCTCGTTCTTTGTCACCACTGACGAGACAGATTCTCAAATCGCCAGCTTCTATACCGGCGCGATGGCTCACGCGACCGAACTGAGCTTTGCTGATTTAGAAAGGCAGCCTGATCTGGTCTTGATCTCGCCGAATGATCCTGAGGCAATGATTGCTTACGCCAGCGAATGCATGGAGCTTGGAATCAGCTATTTCTATGACCCTAGCCAGCAGATCCTCCGCCTGGATTCCGAAACCTTAGAAGCAGGCATCCGGGGGTGCGAGGCGTTATTTGCAAATGAGTACGAACTAGCTCTGATCGAAGACAAGACCTCTCTCACCTTAGACGACATCATAAAGATGGCAAAATTCGCGGTAATTACCCGCGGCGAAGAGGGGTCGGATCTCTACACTTCCGAGGGACGTCAACGCATTCCCATCGTCCCTCCGCAAACGACTGCCGAACCCACCGGCGTCGGAGATTCTTATCGCGCCGGATTTTTGAAAGGTTATCTACACGATATGCCTTTAGATTGTTGCTGCATGATGGGCGCACTTTGCGCCACCTACTCGCTTGAGCACCTGGGGCCACAGAGTCATCAATTCACCCTCGATGAATTCGCAGCCCGGTTTGACTCCGAGTTCGAATCAAAGTGCGATCTCAAACAGCTTCAGTCATAGCGGATCAATCGATCCGCAATATCCTGGGATCGGATCGATCGTGGGGCGCCTATGCCCTGGCCGACCTTTCTCCGCCATGGAGTGAGCAATCGGATTGGTCGGTGCTTGGAGAAAGTCTGCTGCTGGTATTTCGGGGCCTCTCCCCGCCGGTTCTGTTTGGAGCTGGGGAACCGGATCAGCTGCATACCCTCTTCAAAAATCTCCCTCCTGGTCGATATTGGTACACACTTCGTCCGACCGATTTCTCGTTGCTGCGAGACCGGCTGGACGAATTCTCCCGCACACGGATGTGGCGGATGAGGCTAGTGGATGATACTTTTGAGCAGTGGGCCGGCTCAGCAACCAGGCTGGAGAAGGCGCATTTGAGGCAGGTCGACCAACTATTTGCGGGGCACGCGGACCGGCCCGATGCCTACCTACCTGATCAGGTCCAGCATGGCATAGCCTTCGGCATTTTTGATGGTGATGAACTGCTGGCCGTTGCAGCTACGCACGTGCTCGATCCATTACAGGGTGTGGCGGCGGTCGGGAATATCTTCACCGCTCCTCAGCATCGACGGCGCGGCTACGGAATCAAGGTGACGGCTGCGGTGATGAAGCGTCTGGTCGAGCTCAATATTGATACGATCGTGCTCAACGTGGAGATGGCGAATCAACCGGCCATTGATATGTACCTTAGCTTGGGTTTTATGCCCTATTGTGGCTTCTATGAGGGAATTGCCGTGCTGACCTAGCACGGGGAGGAAAGGGATCGAATGTCAGAGAATTACGATGTGAAAGACCTAGCATTAGCTGAAGGCGGAAGACGCCGGATCGAATGGGCTAATCAAGAAATGCCCGTATTGGCCGAGATCCGCGAACGGTTCACGAAAGAGCGCCCATTCGAAGGATTGAGAGTTGCTGCCTGCCTGCACATCACATCGGAAACTGCAAACCTGATGCGCGCGCTGCAGGCCGGCGGAGCTGATCCAGTGCTCTGCGCCTCAAATCCGCTCTCCACGCAAGATGATGTAGCAGCCTCTTTGGTGTCGCATGATGAAATCCCCGTGTTCGGGATTAAAGGCGAGGATCGAGAGACCTACTATCAGCATATCGGCTCTGCCCTCGACCACAAGCCAAAAGCCACCATGGATGATGGTGCAGATCTTGTCAGCTTGCTCCACACGGATCGATCCGATCAGCTCGACGAACTGATGGGAGGAACAGAGGAAACTACAACCGGCGTCATTCGTCTGCGGGCCATGGCTAATGATGGGAAGTTGGGATACCCCATCATCGCAGTCAATGATGCCATGACCAAGCATTTCTTCGATAATCGCTACGGGACCGGTCAGTCCACGCTTGATGGCATTGTGCGTGCCACAAACAGGCTCATCGCGGGAACGACCTTTGTTGTGGCTGGCTATGGATGGTGCGGGCGCGGCCTTGCAATGCGGGCAAAGGGGCTGGGCGCCAATGTGATTGTGACCGAAGTGGATCCAATGCCGGCGCTTGAGGCAGTTATGGATGGCTTCCGAGTCATGACCATGGACGAGGCCGCGCCCCAGGCGGATATTCTATGCACGGTTACTGGCGATATACACGTCATCGACAAGCATCACTTGGAGGTCATGAAGGATGGTGCAATCATCGCGAACTCTGGGCATTTCAATGTAGAAATCAACATTGAGGCACTGGAGGAGATGGCGACCGAGAAGCGAAAGGCGCGCGAGTATGTGGATCAATACACTCTCGAAGATGGGCGCAAGCTCAACCTGCTTGGGGAGGGAAGATTGATTAATCTCGCAGCTGCAGAGGGACACCCGGCAAGCGTCATGGATCTTTCGTTTGCAAATCAGGCATTATCACTTGAGTACCTCGTAGCGCATCGTGATGAGATGGACAATCAGGTCTACACGATCCCTGAAGCGATCGACCGGGAGATCGCCCGGCTGAAGCTCCAGGCAATGGGCGTCAAAATCGACACCCTGACAGAGGAGCAAACCAAATATCTGGCGTCGTGGGAGGCGGGAACCTAGCTCCGAATTCGGCTATGACCGAAAATACAAAGGGCCCGGGGTCTTTTCGTTCCCCTATGGATTGCTTACGACTTCAACAAGCACAAACACCGGGTCGCCAAAAAGTGATCCATCTGGTGCCTGTGCCTGCCAGCTCGCCCTCTGATCGCCGGGCTGCTTCGGGGTGGTGAGCTGGACCGACCATACCCCTGTCTCACCCGCACGCGCCGGATATAGAGCCAGTTCCTCCGGCGCCTCT
Organism: uncultured Anaerolineaceae bacterium; assembly: GCA_964482355.1. GTDB lineage: Bacteria > Chloroflexota > Anaerolineae > Anaerolineales > E44-bin32 > JADFRG01. The sequence continues at coordinate 13,616 of CAYZXF010000130.1, forward strand.
ATGAGCCCCTCATCGATCCTTACCAGGCGGTAGCCCGCGCTCCAGTCGCAGGTACCCGCGTTTAACACCGCCCAACGTTTGTCCA